>JAFGFK010000365.1 GCA_016931135.1 Candidatus Sumerlaeota bacterium
ATTGAAAATCTTGGACCTGTTGAGGCAGGCCGCTTTATAGCCCTTTCCAGGAAAAAAGGCATTGATTCTCTGAAAAGACACTATCTATGGCAATCGAGTTTGGATAAAGATGCATTTTTTAACAAAATCTTTCGAAAAATATAGATAAATCCCCTAAAAGTTGAGACGAAAAGGATGTTAAGTCTAAAATGTCGGAGAATGACCCTCAACGCGTCAAAAATGGACGCATGATAGCGATCAGATTCTAAGGGTAAATCCATACCATAACTCAAGGGCTGGAGGAATCATCCTTTCAGCCCTTTTTTATTTCCACAACAGAAGAAAATAAATGTCCCTTGACATCACAGAACGAATGGATAAGGTATATACCATGATATAAATAATGGGAGTAAAAACATGGAAACGGCAAAAATATTTCTTAACGGGAGAAGCCAGGCGGTTCGTCTTCCCAGGGAATTCCGGTTCAACCAGAAAGAGGTGTATGTGAAGAAAATTGACGGAATCGTCATGCTGATCCCGAAGGGAAATCCCTGGAAAATTTTCGTCTCAAGCCTGGATAAATTCTCCGGGGATTTCTGTTCCTTTGAAAGGGATCAGTGAAAGTTTGAGAAAAGGGAAACACTCGGATGAAATACCTGCTGGATACAAATATCTGTATCTACTTGATAAAGAAAAAACCGGCGCAGATTTTGGGGAAAATGATGAAAATGGATATCGAGGACATTGGCATCTCGACGATCACCTTGTCAGAACTGCTGTATGGAATTGAAAAAAGCCGGCATCCCGAACGGAACAAAATGGCATTGATGGAGTTTCTTGTTCCATTTGCAATCCTCGATTTCGATCAAAACGCGGCAAAAGAGTATGGGCGGATAAGAGCGTCATTGGAGAGAAAGGGAAAAATAATTGGTTCTATGGATATGCTGATCGCCGCAGTCGCCAGATCTCATAATCTGTTTCTCATTACAAATAATGTCAGGGAATTCAAGAGAATCGAGGGATTGAAGATAGAGAATTGGATTGGGGGAGAATAATCTTGATGATTATGGAATGAAAGGAATTTAAAATAAATGAAATATCTCTTTTTTGCGGCGATAGCCTGTCCTCTCATGGCGGCTTCCGCATGGGGCGCGCCGCAGAACGCGGGCGCGAACTCAACAAACTCCGGCGCATTTGCCTTCTCAGGCGAAATTGTCCTTCAAGCAGAAAATGGGCAGCTTAATACCGATCGAGTCGAGATTGTCGAACAGAGCTCGTTCGAGAGCGGCAAGGGGATTTCCCTCAAGGCAAACCTTGACGCAACCGTGGATTCCCCCGATGCCCCGCCCGATCTCGCGTTCAAAGTAAAAGCAGCAGAAGCGGGTCGCTACGTGATTCACACGCACGCTGCCACCGACGCCCTTGGCAGCGAACTCATGAGCAAAGCCAAATCCAAACACGAATCGCTGTTCATGAAAATCGCAGTCGGCGACGCCCGCCCGGTGAAGCGAGTGGTATTCGTGCCCTGGAGCGCGCCCGAAACCTGCATTCAGACAACCGGCAAATTCGATCTCAGCGTAAAGGAACAGGATATCAGATTATGGCTGCCCAAAGGGGTGAGGCTCGATTATCTCGATATAAGCCCCTATACGCCGCCCGAAGTTCCGGAAGCCGCGGCTTCCTATCGCCCGAAGATTGTCCCCCCTCCTTCCAGACCCCGCCTGTGGGTGAATGAACAGTCCCTTCCCAAAGTGCGGGCAAACCTCACGAAGGGCGAGAACGCCCCCCTGTGGGAGAAAGTCAAAGAACAGGCGGCAAAACCCTATGAGTTCAAAACGGAACCAGGCGCAGCAATCAATTATGATTCAGCCCTTGAAAAAGCCGCTGTGAACAAGGCGTTCGTTCGCCTGATGACCGGTGATGACGAACTGGGAAGGCAGGCGATATCCCTGATCCGCGATTATCTCGCCGCTGTCGAGTTCGGCAATCTCCTCGACATTACGCGCGAAATCGGACGCGCCATCTATGCAGCCGCGCAGGTGTACGACTGGTGCTATGACCTGATGACCGAAGAAGATCGCAGGAGCATCCGCCTCAATTTGATGAGACTCGCCGATGACATGGAGATCGGCTGGCCTCCCTTCCTCCAGGGAGTCGTCAACGGGCACGGCAGCGAGGCGCAACTCCACTGCC
The DNA here is from genome assembly GCA_016931135.1 of Candidatus Sumerlaeota bacterium. Classification (GTDB taxonomy): domain Bacteria; phylum Sumerlaeota; class Sumerlaeia; order MWCT01; family MWCT01; genus JAFGFK01. Next base: position 2,173 of record JAFGFK010000365.1, read on the forward strand.
ATCTCCTCTCGATGTCCATCGCAATATACGATGAGGATCCGCTGCCCTATCAGTACTGCGCGTACCGGGTTCTGGAGGAACTCGCGCCCATGCGTAATTTCGAGTACCAGTCTCCGCGCCATAACCAGGGCATCGGTTACGGCATCTACAGGTTTGTATGGGATATGCACGCAGCCTGGCTGTTCTATCGAATGAGCGGAAGGAAGGTCTTCGACTCCAACATCGAAGACGTTCACAAATACTGGTTCTACATGCGACTTCCCAATGGATACAGCTTTCCCGATGGCGATGGCACGGCTGATAACCGGCGAACGAACCTGGGCGCTACGGCGCTGCTGACCTATGCCTATGCCAATGACCCGATCATGAAGGGGGATTTCATTCGCCAGGGCGGATATCCCCATGATCCAATCCTGTCGCTTCTCCTGAACGATCCGAATCTGAAACCCGCGGATGACTTCAGTTCGCTTCCTCTCACCATCAACTTCGGACCGATTCTCGGCGGAATGGCGGCGCGAACCGGTTGGAAAATGGGCGAGGGATCATCCGATGTCGTTGTCGAGATGAAAGGCGGAGGTTATCACTTCGGCAATCATCAGCATCCGGACGCAGGCAGCTTCCAGATTTATTACCGGGGTTTTCAGATCACTGACCTTGGCCAATACAAGTTCTACGGAACGCCTTACGATACTAATTTCAACAAGCGCTCCATATCGCACAGCATGATGCTGGCGTTCGATCCTGATGAGAAGTTCCTGGGGGGGAAGCTGCTCAATGACGGCGGCGCGCGTTATCGAAACGCCTGCCCCCTCACGCCGGAAATGGCGCAATCAGACCCTCTGTATGCCAATGGAACGATTTTGTCCGCTGATTTTGGACCCTCCCGCCAAAAGCCGTCTTATACTTACTTTTCAGTTAATTTGACATCCGCCTACAGCGAGAAGATCAGGGATTACGTCCGCACATTCTGCTTTCTCAATCTCGATAACGCTATGACTCCCGCCGCGCTGATCATTCTCGACAACATGGAAACCGCAAAACCGGAAATCGCGAAGTACTGGCAGGTCAATACCCTTAATCCTCCCGAAACCACGAAGGACGGCGTGATTCTGAGAAACAGCGACCTCGGATTGAGCGGGAAAGTTACGCTCAGTATGCTGCGCCCCCTTCCCGAAAACAGACGCATCGAGATTCTGAGCGGCAAGGAATCTTGCAGCGTATTTGGACATTACCTCGATCCGCCCAAACCCGATGGCGTACAGGCAAAGGGACACCGCATCATGTTTTCGCCAAAAAGTCGCCAGGCAAAAGACGTATTTCTCACAGTCATGACAATGTCGGATGAAGAGCAGTCTCCTTTACCCGTTGATCTTGCGGAAACGCCGGAGGCTTTCATTATATCGCTCGCGGATCGGATGGTGGTTCTCAGTAAAACCGGCGAGCTGATGAAGAAAGCGATCGATCTTGAAACCAGCGCGGAAGGGGAGCGTCAACTTTTGCTTGCCGGACTTAATCCTGGAGTGTGGAGCATCCGGAGCCGGGATGGAAAGGTCCGGTTCGAGGCGCGGGTTGAGAAAAACAGGAACACCGCGTTCTTCCTCGTTCCAAAGGGAAAATATATGATCGAACCGGCAACCGAATAAGACGCGGGAAAAGCCGAAAATAAAAGGGAGTGAATTGTTAATTGTCGATTGTCAATTGCTTAGGAACAATCCTAAAATCCTGGGCGCATCTTGACGCCGTTACCAAAACATCCCGATTGCAGAAAAAACTCAGGATAGTTTGAAGGATTTTTATAGAGTATGACCCCATGATCCAACCAACTGCCAAGAAAACTGATGGACCCCCCTTTCGGGGGGGCGCCCATCAGTTTTGCTATTGACACGCGCTTCAAGCCATATATAAATATTACAATTACAAATTCGAACGATATGTGAATTTCCATGATCAAAACTTCAAAAATAAAGATCGCCTATCTTTTTTCCCTGGAAAAAAAGACGCCTCCCGGAACGGAATATATCCTGACCAAGGACATCGTTACAGTCGGACGCCATCCCGATAACATCATCAGCATCGTGCAGGAAGCCGTATCCCGCCATCACGCCCGGATCGAGAGAAAAGACGGGGAATATATCCTTTCCGATCTCAACAGCTCTAACGGCACGTTTGTCAATGGCGTCAAAATCAAGTCCCAGGCGTTGAAAGAAGGGGATACGGTCTCTTTCGGCGATATTGAATTCTGTTTCACGTTCAAATCCATCGATGAAAGGAAATCTCCGGAAGAGGAAGATACCACTACGGTGTCCCTTGTTCCGGATGAAGACGCCACATCCACCATTCTCCAAACCAGAAAAACGGATTCCACGCCATTGCCTCTCGCTGAAGCGGCTGCGGAAGACAAGGCGGAGCTGATCAAGGCGAACATGCGCCTGGCAACCCTTTATCGGATGAGCGATCTTTTAAGGGACGCCCGGGACGCCCGTACCATTCTCGAACGCGTCATGAATCTCATTTTTGAAGTCCTTCCTGCGGATCGCGGGGTGATCCTCAATGTCATCAGCGAGGAAAAACGCGATTATGAGCCCATGATCGTCAAATACCGGCAGGATAAACCCATCTCGCAGCATTCCATCTCCATCAGCCGTACGATCGTGGAGCGCTGCGCCAGGGAAAAAATCGCCATATTGAGCCGCGACGCCAAAACGGATGACCGTTTCAAGGAATCGGAAAGCATTGTCCTGCACGATATCCGTTCCACCATGTGCGTTCCCCTGATTTCCAAGGCCCGGGTTCTGGGCATTCTGCATGTGGATACCCGGGAATCCGTCAAGGCGTTCACGGAAGCGGACCTGACGTTTCTTTCCAGTATGGGAAACGAACTGGCGCAATCGCTCGATAATCTCCGGATGCGGGAACAGATGCTGCAGCATGAGAAGATGGCAGCGATCGGCAAGACCATAGCCGGCGTTGCTCATAACATAAAAAATATCCTTCAATTGACCAAGGGCGGCATGCAGCTGATGGACAAAAGCCTCGAAGAAGGCTCGATCGACAATTCCCGCGCCAGTTGGCAGGTGGTGAAGCGGGGAGAGGAAAAAATCGCCAAATTCATCCGGGATATGCTGGACTTTTCCCGTTCCGGTTCAGGGCAGAAGAAATTGTGCAACATCAATTCCATTATCAAGGAAATCCATGATTCCATCAGGGAAGAGATGGAGAAGAAAAAGATTATCCTGACTTTAAAACTCGATCCCAGAATTCCGGAACGAAGATTGAGCGAGGATGGAATATACAAGTGTTTGATGAACCTGATCATCAATGCCGCGGAAGCGATCAAATGCGAACATGGGGAAATATCCATCTCATCGCATCTTACGGAAAGAGACCAGATTGTGATCCGGGTTTCCGATAATGGGGAAGGCATTGCTCCCGATGTGATGAAACAGCTTTTTGTCCCTTTTGTTACGACGAAAGGTTCCGGCGGTACGGGATTGGGACTTTGCACAACCAAAAAGATCGTTGAGGAAAATAACGGCATGATTTCCGTACAAACCAATTATGGTGAAGGAACGACTTTTACCCTGATTTTTTCAACCGATGATACCAAGTCTGGAGAGAAGGAAGGAACCTCTTCGTAAAACCATGTCCGTATTGAAAATTCCAGTGATGGAAAACAATCCCGCTTTTTTCATGATTTTTCTTTTTCTCACCGCGTTTCTTTTTGTTTTCATTCCCCCTTCTCTTTCTTCAGAAGTCCCGTTCTTCCCAGTATTCTCATTCGAAAATAATGATAACCGGAACGAATGGGAATGCAACTTCCTCTATCCCTTTTTTCATATCATGAAGTCAGATGGCAAAACGGAACTGATCATGCCCATCCTGTTTTCCCTTGTTAAAGATACGGATCCGAAGACTCTATCCATCGATTTTTTATGGCCAATCTTTACCTGGAGATTGAAACCCAGGCCTGGAGGAGAGGGATACAAATCCCAGGTTTTCATATTTCCCCTGTTTTTTCGCACAATCAGGGAAAAGGAAGATAGCGTGGATAAAAAAAGCGGGCTGTTCCCTGTTTTTTTCTGGGGAAAAGATCGAAATGCCAATCCCTATTTCATCGCTTTCCCGTTTTTCTGGTATGCGAAGGAATCTTTGCTCTCTTTTCCCTTTTCCTCCACGCGCCCGCAAACCTATCTCGCCTTTATGCCGTTTTTCGGGAGTTTCAAAAATCTCGCGGGAAACGAAGCCATTCATACTTATCTCTGGCCCCTTTTCGTGAAAATCGATCATAAAGACAGGGATAAATATTTTTTCCTCTGGCCCTTTTTCGGTTATGGAACCGGGGAAAATTACAAGGCTTACCGGTTCTGGCCCCTTTTTACCTGGTCTCGCAAACCCGGCGGCTCCATACGGTGCAACTACCTCTGGCCCCTTGGATATCATCGCCGCATCATCAGGGGGGAGGGCATGAAAACCCGGTTCGATATGTTTTTCCCCTTATATATCCGTTATCGTTCCCCGAAAGAAAAGTGGGATCATTATGCCTTCATCTATGGTCGAAGAGAGACTCCCGCGCGGCGGCAATGGGCGCTTTTCTGGCCTCTATTCAAAACTGCCTTCTTCCCCGAATCCGGCGCGCGCCATACTACCCTTTTCCTTATTTTGTTCGAGAATAAAAACGATCCCCAGGATCGGATTTTCCAGTTGTTTCCCTTTTACGGCAGGAGGGAAAAACCGAAAAAAATCCGCTCCTTCTGGTTCTGGCCCATTTATCATTATAAATATGACGACCGCGACTCTTATACCTTCACCCGGAAATACCTTTTCCCATTTTACTTCAAAAAAGAATGGGTGAGAGAAAATGATGAAATCGAAACTCGCTCCATGCTGTTTCCCTTTTACGCTAAAAAGGTGAAATCCCAAGGGTCCTGGGACACATCCGGCCTTCATGTCTTTTACCATGACAAGGCGGAAGCCGTGGAGCGGAACTGGTGTTCCCTTTTCCCCTTTTATAAATCGAGGGGAAAAGAGGGAGAAGATTATTCCGTTCGCATATTCTGGAAGTTATATCACAAGGGAAGAAAAGACGGGCGCAGGTTCTGGAGCGTCAATCCTTTAATCTTCCAATGGAAAAGCGAGGAAGAAAAACGCGAGTTCAATCTCCTGGGAGGACTTTTCGGGATAAAAAAGAGTCCGGTTAAAACCTCCCTCAAACTATTCTTTATACCGCTTTCGAAACATGACGAATGAAGAAACAATTATTGATTGCGTGGAAAGGTTGAAGAAATATCTCTTCAATCTTGATCCGGAATTTGAGATACAGGCTGATAAATTGCGACATGGCGTGATCTCCCCGCAATCCCGTTCCAATTTTCCTGATGTCATGAAGGAATCCCTGGTCGCCGTTCATTTGAATGAAGACTGTTATGATACGCCAACGGGAAAGCGCCAGATTCGCAGGATTCTATCCGGAATCCGGAATGTTGAACGGGAATCTGCGTCCGAATCCAGTGAATTCACGATTTCAGAAAGAAAAATGGGATATATCCGAGAGGGCTTGCGTCAATTGGATGAACTGATGAAACGGAAGAACCTGGAAGCTCAGATCGACGCCTGGATACGCAAATCTCAGGGGAAATCGAATCTGAATAAAGTTCTGGGTTTGAATACAGAGCAAGCCTATCGTTTTCTTTCCTTAGCCGGGTATCCCGTGGCTCCAGGGTCATCACGAAAATATCGTTTTCTTGCCCGGTTGGGTTGGATAAATCGCTGCCGAAACAGCGCCACAGCCCTCCATGAATATCATCTATTTTGCGAAAACGCCGCCAGGTTTACAGGAGAATCCGTTCGGAGTCTCGATCTCCTGTTTTCCCTCTTTTCCAGGAAGACAAAAAGGCGGACGCATCCCTTGCCTGTATGCGGAACAACGCCACGATGCCATGAATGCCCTTTGTCGCATTATTGCGATCATTACAGACTTTCAGATCGGAAAATGACGGTAGAATCACGCAAAACCATGCATTCGCTTCCCATGGAGGATCGTCCCAGGGAGAAGTTGGAGAATGCGGGGGCATCCAGGCTTTCAGACAGCGATCTTCTGGCGATCATCCTGGGGACGGGTATGAGAAATCGTAATGCGGTGGATCTGGCTGGAGAGATTATCAGGAAATACAAATCCTTTCATGAGCTTGGGGAAGCGCCTTTTTCCGAGTTATGCCGAATCAAGGGTATCGGCAGGGTCAAAGCCATTCAGATTCAGGCGGCGCTGGAAATGGGAAGAAGAAGTTTTCAAAAAAAATCGAAGAGCGATATGATTATACTTGAAAGTCGCGATGTTTTCAATAAGTATAGAAATAAATTATATGATTTGAAACAGGAATCTTTTTTTCTCCTGATTTTAAACAGCAGAAATCAGGTAATTAAAGATGTCGAGATATCCAGGGGCACTCTGGATGGGAGTATGGCGCATCCGCGGGATGTCTTCCGGGAGGCGATCAGGGA
>JAFGFK010000366.1 GCA_016931135.1 Candidatus Sumerlaeota bacterium
GCAGGATGATTCCTGCGGGGTCATTCTCTATAAAAATCCATCATAATGATAAGGATATCTGTTATGATGGGAAGCGCTGTATATATTTCTTAGCATAATATCCAGTAAAATACTTGGATTTTTATAGGGATTGACCCCCGATTGCAGAAAAAACTCAGGATAGTTTGAAGGATTTTTATAGAGTTTGACCCCATTGTCCAACTCCCATAAGAAAACCTTTTCCCCTTAACTTAGCGCCATTCGAGTCTGACCCCCAAATTTCCCCAAATTTACCACAATTTTATTAGCACTTTTTAACAAATGGTGCAGATAGTCCCATATCTCCCCCAAAAACGTTGTAAACATAAATCACCTGAAATGAAAGTTTTATAATTTTTCTTCTATAATTTTAAACAGGCACGGTTTATGCTCTCTCTTTATGTATACAGGATTGAGGGTCATTCTATCTGGCTATTGGGACTTTCTGGGGAAATAGTTAAAAAAATACCAGTAGAATGACCCTTTTTATTTTTTCCTGCACTTGTTACCTGATCAAAATCTGAACAAATTCATGGAGAACTCTCTTGGCTTCATCGCTTAAAGGATCGGACCATGCCTCCAGATTATCCTCTCCTGCGTGATTTACAATGATGTGGCTGTAATCCCTGGCATGCTGCATTTCCCAATAAGCCCATTTGGCGCGTTCCTGGATTTTTTCCAGAGGGTCTTCGCCCCGCCGGATCAGTTTTTCTTTCATGATTTCAAATACTACGGTTTCCGGGGATTTTCCCGTCTTTTCCGATAAATCCGCAATTTCCCCGAAAGATAAGGGAGTCAGAAAAACCGTCTCGACCATGATAGGGGGATTATTTTGTTTTAAAGCCCATTCAACCAAGCTCTTTGCCAAAGTGGGATACGCCTCGATCAGAACCAGGTTGTGATCCTGAAAAAGATAGAGAATCTGGGAGAGATCGATTGCCTGATACTCGGTTCGGATTTGAACCACAAGGAAATGTTCCGGGTTCATTTGTTCGAAAAGACTGCGAGGGAGAAAATAATAATCCTTTCCGTGGATTTCGTAAGTTTGAGTTGAGCGTTTCAAGCGGGGGGGGCGGCTGTGGCAGATGACCGGTTCGGCGTACTTCAGTTCCGGATAGTATTTTCTTATTGCCGAACGAAGGGGTCCCTTTCCCGTGCAGCTGGGACCGGATAATATGACAAGTTTTTTTGCTGTCTGGTTCATCGATTTTGCAGTATGGTTAAAGCGGCGTCTTTTATAAAAATGCCCCCGAAGATAATCAAAGCCGCGCCGCAGAAACCAAAGACGATTTTTTGAAATTTTTTCCCGAAGAAGTTTTTTCCCTTATAGGATAGTAGGGACAAAAGATAAAGCCAGATAAAATCGCAGAGCCAATGCACCACAGCAAAAACAGCGAATCCGAAGATACCGAAACCTATGGAACGCGTAATCAGGGAAACTCCAATCGTTGCCCACCAGAGGAGGAAATAGGGATTGCCGATGCTGAGAAGCATGCCTGTAATGATCGGGGGATGGGGATCTTCTTTGCTTTTGACATCCGGGGCGTTGATATCTTTCAACATGCCCGCGCCCATAAAGAGGAGAAACAAACCGCCCAGAATTCCGATCGCCACCTGGATAAAGGTGATATTGATGATCATCTTGAAACCGAAAAACAGGGCGATCATAAGGGGGAACTCCACGATGCCGTGCCCGAAGGAAATAAAGGCGCCGGCGTGGGGGGATTCATTGCCTTTTCCCACAGTAATGGCGGTGACAGGGCCGGGCGCCATAACGCCTGAAAGTGAGATCAGGACCGCCTCGCCAAGAAATTTTAAAAAAGGGGTTATCATTGCGTATTGATCTTAAAATCAATCACCCATGCAAAAGTCTGGTCAATGATTTTTTATTCTTGTTGATTTATGGAAACATTTTTTTTTATTATTTTTTGGCATTATAAGAATCGGGGACAGGTTTCCGTTTATTCAAGGCTTTTTTTCTATTCCTTGGTGACATGGATAATATAACCCAGAAAGAAGTATTGTTTGAATACGCGGGATTTTTGCCAGGTAAAAAGGCCATACTGTGGATCACCGATGGTATAGGCATCTTTCGTTTTATTGAAAATGACGATGCAATGATTGAATCCCTGGGCGTTTTCCTGGGCAACCATGGCAAGGCAGGGTACCGGGAGGTCTTCGGGGTATTCATCAATGGGAAGGATTGTTACTTTCAAATCGTTGCGTCGCAAATAGCGCGCCAGGTGCCAGATGTCGGTTCCCATTTTGGATAGATACGCCCTGGGGGCTATCTCCGCTTCGGTTTTGATGATGTCGTAATAACGCAGCATGGTGGCGACGCAAGCGGGACCGCAGCTTTCCGGGGAGCTCTGGAGGCATACGCCATCCTTCCAGCGATCCAGGAACCGGGTTTCCACGGGGTATATGATGGGATACAGATAAAGGGGCAGCATGAGGATGATCAGAAAGACAAGCCCGTTATGGCGGCTGAACTCGCCTCTGATTTTATACCTGTTATTGATCCAGCGCTGCGCCATGGCGCTGAAAATTCCGACAAAAAAGGACGTATATTCCACCATTCCATAAGAAAGGATTCTGATTAATTTCAACATATCGAGGTAATGAAATATGGTCAGATTATAAAAGAGCCACATAACCGTTACGAAAAAGGAAACGAGGAAGAGAAGCAACTTGGGAATGCGCGGAAAATCGTCATAATACTTGTAGGCAAAGGCATAACCTATAACGCCGATGATGATGAGTAAAATGGTTTTAAAAATGGGCAAAGCCATATTTTTCTTTCCTTTGAGGGAAATTTAATTATCGAGACAGAACTATCAAAATTTTTAAGACGTAACCGAAAAGAGTCAAGAGAAATGAACAGAGCCAAATCCCTCCATTTTCAGTTGACAACCTTTCCAGGTATTCGTCTTAATTCATTTAGTTAACCTATGGGCGGGAGAGTCTCTTATGTCTAATTTTGTTAAAACGCTTTCTTTGATATTATTGATTATAATAAATAGTATAGGATCGGCAACGACCTATCATGTCAAAAATGACGGGGATGACGCCTCTTCGGGAACGAGCTGGAAAACTGCATTTAAAACCATTTTGCATTCCCTTGATGTCTCCGAAACCGGAGACGAAATCTGGGTTAAGGAAGGAATATATAAAGAAGGGAAAACAATAGATTCAGGCGGAGTTTCCCTGTATGGCGGTTTTGCCGGAACGGAAACTGATCTCTCTCAAAGAAATTTTCGCGGTCATCAAACCGCCATCGATGGGGAAGACAGTTACCAATGCATAAGAAATAGTGGATTGTGCGATGGTTTTCATATTGTAAACGGATATAATGAGGATGGGGCTGGAGTGGATAATACCGGAATTGTCCAGAACTGTTTCATATACAATAACGTTTCCATCTGGGGAGGAGGAGGCGTGGAGAATGATAATATAACATCCAGTTGCGTTATTTACAATAACAGCGCCTGGGGCGGCGGCGGGATCTATAATCGCGCGTTCGGCAAAGTAGAGCATTGCATTGTTTTTGGCAATACCGCCGAATGCGGAGGGGGAATATACAATGATAGCGGGATAATCCAGAATTCCGTTATACGCGGAAATTCGATTTACGATACGGGAGGGGGAGAGTGGAATAGGGCTGGTGGAATCTGGCAACAAAACGGAATCATACATAACTGCCTGATTTATGACAATACGGGGAGAAATTGCGGCGGGATATGTAATAAAAGAGGATATGTAATCAATTGTACCGTATATTCAAATTCTTCCGATGAATATGGCGGAATTGCCAACACGGGAGTAGTTTACAACTGTATCAGCTGGAACAATCAGTATTGTGATATCATGAATGAAACCTATACCCATACCGGCTCGATTCATATCTCCTGTTTCGGCGAGGCGAATCCTGATGATAACGATAATATCCGAACCAATCCTCAATTCGTAAATACAAGCGGCGATCCTTCCACATGGGATTTTCATTTGAAAAATGGTTCTGCCTGTATCGATCGGGGAAGGGATGTCGCTTTCTCAGGTATCCCTGACTTATTTCCTGAATACTTCACTCCAGAGATGGATATTGAAGGAAGAGAAAGACCTGGAAGCGACAATAAAATATGTATGGGCGCTTATGAATCCCCGGATTATTACGAACCTTCATTATTATCTATCCCCACAAAGAGATTCTATGTGAGCAAAAATGGGAACAACATGGATGGATCATCCTGGGAGAATGCCTTCACTTCCATCACCATGGCGTTATCCCGGGCATCCGGGGGTGAAATGTATGAAATCTGGGTTAAGGAAGGGATATATAATGAAAAAAGCGCTCTAATCATTCCAGGGATGGTAAACTTGATCGGGGGATTTGCGGGAAATGAA
>JAFGFK010000367.1 GCA_016931135.1 Candidatus Sumerlaeota bacterium
ATGGGCAGGATATAATGATATAAATCCTGAATATCCTGTATATCCTTGTTAATTCTTTATTAAACCACATGATGCTCCAAGTAGTAATAATGTTTTTCCTGATATTCTCCCCCGTGATCCCCGTGCCCCCCGTGGTTAAGAAATCGTATCTTCTTAATATAAAGGCTTGAAAATCTATACGCATACAAGAAGAGCTACGTAAACGACAGCGTTAAAATCTTATCAAATCTGGTTGATTCTGGATAATAGTAGTACAAGGTCGGAAATATCCAGAGATTCATCCGCATTCTGATCTATATACGGGATTGTGGGAGAGGTGAGATCATCCCTTGCGAGGAGGATATCTGCGATAACGCCGGTTGTAACGTCATCAAGCCAAAGGCAGTTAAGGGGTCCTCCAAAGGCGCCCATATCGTTTCTTGATGTTTTTCTTCCCGGAGGAATGCATCCGTCATTATAACTTTCATCCGGATTACCGGCATCGATGCAGGGGGAGTCTTTCTGAAGGCGGAAATCCCATACGCTATTTGCTCCCAGGGCATTGACGAAAAGGGGCTCGGCGTTGATGTTTCCGTTAGCGCCTGTCGCCTCGCCAAAACAGGAATAAGACGCCCAATTCTGATAAGATGAACCACTTATTATGTCCCAGTTTTGATTACCCCAAACAACGCAATTATTGATAATGCTAAAATCGCCGTAAACGCCCCCCGGGTCGTTTTCGCAGTTATTGTTGAAAATCGTACAATTATCAAGTAATGCGAAACCATATTCTCCATAATTATAAACGCCTCCACCTCTTAAAAACGCGTAGTTATGATATATCACGCAATTCGAAATCAAACCATCGTTATTGAAAACGCCGCCTCCATCTGATTGAGAATTGTTAAGATATATTTCACATTTGAAAACTTTTCCCTCCTGATTATAAACGCCTGCGCCACCGCACAATTGAGTAATATAATTGATTGTATTATATCTAACCGTACAATTCGACATGGATCCATTCATATTATAAACGCCAGCGCCAAAAAAGTCGGAATAATTACCGAATATATCCGTATCTGTTATGTCGCCCATGAAATTATAAGCGCCCCCGCCGAGATCGCTTGAACCATTCTCATAGATGAAGCATTGATTAATCAAGCCGTACTCGTTATAAACGCCGCCACCTTGGGAAAAATGAAGCCCTCTTGTTACGCTCAACCCATCCATAACGCCGTTATTGTATATGCAACGATATTTCTTCTCTCCGTCAATAATCGTTGGATGACTTGTTACCCGGCGCTCTTCAAGGCTTTTTTCATTCCCGTAAAATCCCCCATACAGCCGAACTCTTCTCGAAACGCCTATGGTTTTGCCTTCCTGGTAGGTTCCTTTTGCCACCCGGATTTCATAAATATCATCACCCGTTGGAATGGATAACGCTTTATCAATGGAAATAAAGGCGTTTTCCCAGGAATCTCCGGTTGTATTATTTCCGTTTTTATGAACATACAATATCTTACTCGGCAACGTTTGGGAAGTTGCATAATCCGATGGCGCCTCGTACGCCCCAATGCACGCCTTTCCATCTTCTCCGGGGCGCGGATTTTCAAAAATATCATAAGGAGGGCTGTCTTCCACACTCGCAGCGCCAATGCATGGGGAGCCGTTTCTAAGGCGCAAATCCCAAGTTTCAATATCTCCAGAAGTATTCACAAACAAAGGATTTTCCCGGATGTTTTCATTAAATTTTAACGCCTCGCCATAACAGCTGTATGAGGGGTCGTTAACGCCTTCATATGTCCAAATATCATCCCCTTCGTTATTCCAGGAGATGGTGTTTATAACATCCCCATATTTATTATAGATCCCGGCAGCATAATTAAGTTCTATATTCCGATAAACCGTACAATTCAGAATCATTCCCTCTTCACTGTAAACTCCTCCCCCAATCAGGCTTGTATTGTAATATATCATACAGTTTAATATCAATCCTGCATAATTATATATCCCTCCTCCATAATTATCCGCCTGATTTTTATAAACCATACAATTTTCCACTATACCTTCCAGGTTTGAAATCCCGCCTCCACTTATCCCGCTTTCATTATCGTAAATTCTTGAATTGGATAATGCTCCGTAATTTTTAACTCCCCCGCCGCTTTCCGCAGATTCTCCTTTTGTTAAGTGAAACCCATCAAGAATTCCGTAATTCACAGCGCAGACGAAATTACTCTCTCCATCTATAATCGTAGGGCGCTGCCATGGGTCTCGTTCCTCAAATGATGATTCCACACCGGAAAAGCCACCGAAGAGACTCATTCTTTTTTGAATACAAAGGGGTTCTTTTTCCTGATATGTTCCCTGTTTCACCCAGATTGAACAATAGTCGTCGCCGCTGGCGATCATCGCGCCTTTAATTGACGTCAAGGCGGTTTCCCAGGAACTTCCATCTTTGTTAGATCCATTTTTGCTCACGTATAAAAGAATGGGAGGGGCTGGATCGGAAGGCTCAAATTCCGGGAGCGATTCATAAGAGCCCATGCAAACCTTCCCATCCGCTCCCGGCCGGGGATTGCCTTCTATATCGTGATTGGGGACATTAACCAGAGAACCGGCGTCTATACATGGGGAGCCGTCTTTCAGATGGAAATCCCATGTGGACATATCTCCCTTTGTATTGACAAAAAGCGGGTTGGCTTGGATATTACTACTATTGTATGAAGTCTCTGAACAACAGGAGAATATAACGCTCGCTCTCCATGAAAAAATGTCTCCATTTTGATTGTTCCAAACGATGGAATTATAAATTGTCCCCTCTTCATGGAAAATGCCCCCGTTGCGGGGGGCATTGTTGCCATAAACAGTACAGTTAGTCAATACTCCTTTATTGCTGGAAACCCCGCCGGCATAATCTGTCGCTTCGTTTGCGAATATAACGGAATTATCAATGGATCCTCCGGTTGTATATATTCCTCCCCCATAAACAGCCGTATTTTGATAAATGTAACAGTTCTGCGCCAGGGCTCTAAAATTAACCAATCCACCCCCATTTGAGCTCGAGATGTTATTATATATCCAACAATTTTTTATATCTCCATAATTTCTGATTCCACCAAAGTCTGATCCTTTCCCATTAGTAATATGAAATCCATCCACATACGAATACATGCCAGTCGAAATACAACCATAAAGATTTTCTCCATCTATAATACTCTTATGATTCTGGAGATCTCGATCCTCTGGAGTTTGTTCATTTTCACAAAAACCGCCCCACAGTTCATAAGAAGATGGTATACCAAGGGTATGCCCCTCTTTATACGTTCCCTCCGCCACCCAGATGGAATCGGAATTTTTTGCCGTGTTCAGGGCTTTTGTAATGGTGCGAAAGGCAACGCTCCAGCTCGTGCCGGCGTCATCGTCATTTCCCGTTGTTTTTACGTAATAGGTTTTAGCGGAAAGAAGCGGAGCGCACAATCCCAGAAGAGCGATAAAAATCAACCCGGTTTTTCCATTATTTTTCATCTTCCCCCCCCATCAAAAGAAGATTCTTCTTCCAAATACATAGGCGTCACGGAACGAGCCTCCTGCGAAATCGGGGTCTTCGATGTGGGAAATCGTGATCCCTTCCTTTTTCGATGCATGAATGAAACGTTTACCGCCCAGGTATAGAGCCACATGGATGATCCGGTTCTGCCTTCCCATGAAAAAGAGAAGGTCCCCGGGTAAAAGATCGCTGAAATCGCCTAGGACACCCACCTGCCTCCCATAGCCAACCTGCTGGGAGCTGTCGCGGGGAAGGGCGACATTACGCAGGAGGTAAAGCATCTGGCAAAATCCGGAACAATCTATTCCCTTGTCCGTATTGCCGCCCCACAGATAAGGAGCCCCGAGAAAGGTATGCGCCCTTTCCAGAATTTCATCGATCTCTTTTCCCTCGCCGGGTTTATAACTCAAAAACGCCCCATTTTCCAACCGGAGTGTTTTCCCGCTCGGGAGAAGGATGCATTTGTCTTCAACGCATCCGAACTCCGCTCCCAGGGGGAAATAATGACCATTGAGCCGGAAGTTTTTCAGAAACCTTCCCCGGCGCCCATTGAGCCAGGCAAGATATTCCCCCGGCGACTTTTCGACCACCTGATCCTTGTGAATATAACCCAGGTATCCCGTTGGATCGGATCCATACCAGTAATTTCCCTTTGTGAAGTAACCTGCAACGTAACAACCGAAGAGAACATCAGTTCCGAGTTCGCTTCCGGCGCGGGGCTCTTTTCGCAAATTGCCGAAGGGGACACTCACCTGGAAGAACCGGCGCGGCTTGCGCATCAAAACCTTCAACCTGGAACGCACAGGTATCTTTTTTTTCATAACAGAGGGGAGCTCGGCGAGATTGTTCAAAAGCGCTACCTCCTGCTTCGGAACATGAACAAATCCCTTTAAAACAATCTCCTTTTCCGTAACTTCAGGCTGGACTTCAAAGGCGATGATCCTGCGATCAATGCGGAATCCCAACTCGTTAACGCAGGAGTTAACCTCATGTAATAATGAATCAGGCGTGGACAATTCGCCTCTCCTTTACATGATCGATTTGTTCGGATTCAATATCCCTTCCGGATCGAAGAGTTTTTTTATCTCGCGCATGATTTTCCTCTCCCCTTCCCCGTATTCCAGGGATAAAAAGGGAAGCTTCGTCCTTCCGATGCCGTGTTCGCCGGAAAGCGTTCCCCGGCGTTTCACCGTCATACGAAACAATTCCTCAACCGCCCTGTGCGCATGATCTGCCTGTTCAGGATTTTTCCCATCATACATGAAATTGACATGGATATTGCCGTCACCAGCGTGGGCAAAGTTGACAACGTTGATCCCGTGATTCCGGGCGATGGTTTTGATTTCCTGTATCACGGAAATCATTTCGGAACGCGGAATGCAGATATCTTCATTCAGCTTGGAGGGGGCAATCTCATAAACAGCGGGAGAAAGGCATTTGCGGATTTCCCATAATTCCTCCCGCTCTTTTGGATCAGCGGTTTCCCGCGTTTCCAGGGCGCCGCAGGATGCGAGGACTTCCTTTGCGCGGGAAATGTCCTGCCGCAAATCCATTCCATTTTCCTGCAAGCTGTCGAATTCGATGAGGAGGACGCCTGCGGCGTGGTTCAGGAACGGATGCCCGGAATAAATCCGGGCGCAATGAACCGCCGTTTCATCCATGAATTCGAGGGCGCAGGGAATGAGCCCCTTTTCCATTATCTGTTGCGCGGTATTCAGGGCATCCTGATCATCGGTAAATGATGCCAGAATGGTAAACCTCGAACGGGGATGCGGAATGAGTTTGACCGTTATTTCCGTGATTATGGCAAGCGTGCCTTCAGAACCAACGAGGAGCCGGGTCATGTCATAACCCGTAACGGATTTCATGGTGGATGCGCCGAAGCGGAGGATATCGCCGATGGGAGTAACCGCTTCCAGGGAAAGGACATAATCGCGGGTCACGCCGTATTTCACACTGTTGAGGCCTCCGGCGTTTACGGCAACAGTGCCGCCGATGGAGGCGAATTTGGCAGAGGCAGGATCAGGGGGATAAAAGAGCCCCTGTTTTTTTACCGTTTCCTTGAATTCGTGGAGGATCAAGCCGGGTTGAACCCGCGCCGTGAGATTCCGGGAATCGATATCGAGGATGCGGTTCATGGAAGTCATGACAAGGGCTATGCCGCCTTGTTCCGGTACGGAGCCGCCGGTCATGCCGGTGCCGGAACCGCGCGGATAAACAGGAATCCTGCGTTCGGATGCGAATCTCAGGATTTTTTGAACATCTTCTGAGGAGCCGGGCGTGGTGACAATGTCGGGAAGGTTCTGCGCACGGGAGGCGTCGTAGGAATAAGCGACGAGGTCTTCCGGAGCGGAAAAAACCCTGTCTTTTCCAACAAGAGAAATAAGATCGCTTATGTCCCCGGAATCAAGCATAATAATCCGACACCATAAAGCCATCGCCGAAGCAGTGTCAAGCAGGATTAAAGGATTTTAATGTTCGAGGGAGTTGAAAGATGGCTTGAATCGACTTGACATTTATTGTGAAAATAGAACACATTTTTGTTTAGAAAATGCCTGGAAGGTGAAAAAATGAAATCTACAGACATTGCGGAATTGTCAAAACTCAGCATTCCGGGAAAGATACTGCTTGTAGAAGATATTTGGGATTCTATTTCCAAAGAGGAATCAGGGATTCCTGTTCCTGAATCTCACAAGGCGGAATTGGATAGAAGGGCGGCTTCTCCCGGAAAATTGCTGAGCCTTGAAGAATTAAAGGCAAGAATTGAGAAACGCAGGGAATAAAACATTTAAAAACTTCTCTCGGAGCTATATCTGAATTACAAACTGTTTTTGACAGGATGTTCAGGATAATCAGGATAAAAAACAATTATCATAAATATTAATCGCCTTGGCGATTTTTGTCGCTGTGGCGATCCTGTTGATCCGTGCGATCCTGTCCAATTTTCTATTAATATTAGACATTATTGAATAAACAACCATCTCTCGTAATTCTGGAAGAGGGATGGTTCTTATCTTCCGTTACCTCCTTGATAAACGACGCCACGTAACAATCGAAGCCCAGTGCTTCGCGAAGTATTTGCCTTACTGTTTCAAGTGTGATTTTCATAAAAAACTCACCTCCTTAAAATAAGCTTATTCGGAAGGTTTTCGACCCAGTCGAGTTTTAATATATTTGAGTAATTTATTGTGGTTTCAAAATTAAGAAAGAAAAATTAATTGTATGTTAGGAATTGAAGGAGATAAGAGAAAGAAGTGTTTTAAGGAAATTTTATAACGATGTGATTCCTGAGATGATTACAGCACGCAACGACATCTCAGTGCTGTGGGCCAATTGGTAATGTCTCTTATCATTAATGGATTCTTCTTAGGAAGGGCATTCCGGGAAGACCTCCCAAAGGAATCTCGAAGGGGGTTTCCTTCTATTATCGCTTTTGTCTGAGAATATCATCAGAACCTTCCTCGCTCGTGTCATGCCAACATACATAAGCCTTCTGGCTTCACTTTCCTCTTCGCTGCCTCTTTGGGGATTCCCATATGGAATCAGCCCATCGTGAGCACGTACTATTGCTACAGCATCAAACTCTCTTCCCTTGGCTTTGTGCAGGGTAAGTAGCTTTATGCTTCGATTTCCTCGAGCAAATAGCCCCATGTCGTACACAGAGAAGTTATTGACATCCACTTTGCTTTTCCCACTATGATGTTCAATATCTTCAAGCATTGAAGCACCGGAATTGACAATGGCATCCCTGCTAGATTTAGCAAGCAACTCGTGTTCTATCATAATAGTGGCGCAATCAGATACAAATCTCTCTAAGAAACACCTGATTGATGGATTGTCATCTCGTAGCTTTCTGGACATCAATATAATCCTTGCGATTGCCAAATCCCCATTGAATGTGAATATCTTTGGATTCCACCGTGTCTCACAGTTCCCAATGATATCTTGCATGCTCCTCCGCAAGGTACTTATCGTTTTTGCATCATTATATTCAATGTATGAGCAAATCTCCTCTACCAACGGAGCGATTAGATGATTAGACCTCTTATATGGCCTCGCACCAGGACCTATTAAAGGGATTCCCATTTCTCTTAATATTGGTGCAATCTCACATAGGATATAGAAATTTGGAGCAAGAATTGCACATTCTCCCCAATCGATTCCTCTCCCCTCTACCTCAGGGAGAAAATAATCTTCAATACCTGATAATAAGGTATCCGTGTGCTTCCAGATTGGAGTAAAATCATAGTTCTTGTTCTCTCCAACAGCTTCCATTTCAGGATCTCTTGGCTGAAGTTTCTCCGTAATAGACACAATAAGATCAGAGCTTCGAAAATTTCCTGATAGATTAACATTAACTCGTGCGGAAACCGCTTTAGCAAAATCATACATAAGATCGGGGCGACCGCCAGCAAAACTCATTATTGATTGGTATGGATCTCCTACGATAAAGAACTTGGTACGATTATAAGAAGCAATCGCTTTTAATATTTGTACTTGATACTCTGATGTGTCCTGAAATTCATCTACAAGTAACCAAGCAAACGCTGCACCGAGACCAGCAGAAACAAAAGGGTATGCATTCACAATCTGTGCTGAATAGTAAATGATTCCATTGAAATCAATATAGCTATTATCATCAAGACGATTCCAGAAATCTTCTGATGCAGATGTTGTGATATAAGGTGGAGGAGGCAGTTTTCTATATAGAAGCTCAAAATTCTCAGATGCTCTTTTTTCTAATTTATGATTGTTAATTATGACATCAACAATGTTCTTATAGCGATCATCGTCCGGCGTTAGTACATCAAATCCATTATGAAAAGGATCAAGTCTCCAGTGATTTGGGCGAAAGATATTATTTAGACAGAAAGAATGTATTGTCCCAATATCGAACTTATCTTCAAACTCATCACGTCCCAAGTATCGTAAAAGTCTGTATTGTATCTCATTAACAGCTGCATTCGTATAAGTAATACACCCAATACGGCGGGTAGTGTCCTTGACCTCGTCAATACAACGCAACATCCGAGCGACGATAGTGTGTGTCTTGCCACTTCCAGGGCAAGAAACAAGGGATAAATTATCATCATTAAATATAGCCTCTTGTTGTTGTTTGGTAAGTTTCATTCAATTATCCACTTAACAGCATTCATAATGTAAGGAGGAACTTTCTTAGCATGTTCAACATATTTAGATGCCACTTGAGCAAACCGAGCTTTGCCAAACCTCTTTGCCATACTCAGAACTTTTTCCATATCCTGTTTCTTCTCATCATCTTCCAGATTTGCATTTTGATTATAATATTTTTCGAGATCACTAGCCATTCTATTTGCACCCAACTCGGCAGCAGCCATAGAAAACACCATCAAATTACATGGCATAGCTATAGCACGCTCAAATGTAGTTTTGCAGTGGAAAACTTTAACGAAGTCGTTCTCAAATTTTTTTAATTCCTGAATACGAGGAAACTTACTATCTTCTTCAATATTGGCATCGCTCGGTTTTAAGTCTCCGTCCGTCAAAACTGCACACTTCTTTCTGATAACCTTATCGCCAAACAACTTCATATAGACCTCGAAGTGAACTCCATGAATAGGTACAACGGAAACACCATATTCTTCAAGATCTACATCCATCACCTTCTTCACTAAGCTAGGTATAAGAAACACCTCGGACATACCTTCCACTAATATCACTTTACGGGCAAACAATAGGACAGACTTTGTGGCATCCAAGTATCTCTCTAGATCACTAATGTCATTTTCATTGATTCCTGGGGTAAGTACTGGTTTACAGAATGATGTCATTGAATCTAATTCTTGAGTAAAAACCAATAGGTTCTTCAGATTTGCTCGAGAGCTTATATGTGTACTATGACTTGTTGAAATTATCTGGCATTTCCTCTCCAAAAGTCTTCCAAAAAGTACTCGCTGGAGCTGAGGATGCAAATGTGCTTCAGGCTCTTCAATCAAAAGTAATTGGCCAGCAGTATTGCTTTGCTCCATACGTTTCTCGAAATATGCAAGAATCATGCTTATATATAGAACATTATTTAGGCCAAGACCATTGCGTGAAGGATCGGCTTCCTCCAATCCCTGCCCAGATAGTAGGACTCTCAGTGCTCTAGAAATTGACGAGAAGGTTGGAGAGGCCATACCCAACCTAACATCTAATGCGAACTTCGATCCAACCGAGTATTCTAATGAAGTATTGATATGATAAGCCAAATCTTTAATTTCGGATTGATCAGATACTTCATCATTTGCCCTTTTTATTCGTTCTACTAGTTCATTCTTCTTATCTTGTGGTATATCGATAACATCCAAAAGTTTACTTAGTGGTGAAGTCGCAGTCCTTCTTAGGTCATCCTCAACATCCCTGAGTGCAGGAAGGAATGTAACGCGGAAAGCTGATAGCCTTCCCATTTTTACGAATACATCGAAATCATCATTCCATTCAATATCTAGCAAATCCTTAAGATTGCCGTTATCATCTGTAACGGCGCCGCCAACAAGTTCGTACTCATATTCTTCAATAGTAAGATCTGTGCCGTCTCGTTCTTCTGATTTAATTGCCTGTATTACAGCGGAGGTTGGCCGAAAACGGTAGCAAATTCTGGCAACGTCTTTTTCAACAGACCATTCTTGTACCAAGGCGAGTTCTTTCACTTTCTCCACCTGATCCTCATGATAATAATCTGTAAGTTCTATACCAACAAGGACTTGCTGTGGTGTGCTGATGTCGATACCATTTGAAAAGTCCTCTTTGACTAAGGTCCGATAGTAATTAGGTAGATTCATATCCAATACAAGTTGAAGGGCAAAAAGGAAATTTGTCTTTCCCGAATTATTTTCACCAACCAAACATGTCATCCCTGGTTCCAAATTTACATCAATGGAGCGCAAGTTTCTGAAATTCTTTATCACAACGCGTCTAATATACATTCTTGTTCCTCCTGTGAATGAAGCCTTAATGTATAAAGAGAAAATGAATGTCTTGCTGTTTTAATTCTAAGATTCTTGTATATGAAGAATGATATCTTGGCATTTTTTCAATTATTATAAGCTATGGTATATGCTACATTTTTATTATACCTATTTTGCCCAACTATTTATAGTTTTTATTTCCCTCCATTGATGTGATTTATCAATTTATCAATGAATCATTCAAAAAAGGGATCATAAAGAATACTGGTTTTTCGCGTCAAGAACTGATTTGTATATTGTTGAAGGGAATTTATTGACTGCAACATTCAGAAATATATAGTAGGACTATATCCAAATCCATCTCTTTCGAGAGAATTATTGATGTGGTTAAGATAAGATTACAAACACTCAAGACCTCCCCTCAACGCGTCAAAATTACTCGGGCATTGCCATTCTTATAAATATGCCTGTTAGATATATAAAGGATTCCACTTCACGTTTCGAGATTGCGGATTTTGGATTACCCTCTTCTACTGCATGACGAAATTCATTTGCATATTTGATATATTCCTTAAGTATCACTTTATATGCATCTGTAGCATTAACCTTCTTTAGAAAAGCTTCCCTGTTAGCAGATAAATCTTTTTGTGATTTTCCTGTTATGATTTTGGCTAAAGCTTCTAATGCCTCATAAAGATCGGTAATAACATCTGATAGTAGCCCTGGATTCTTTCCTGAGTTTAAATAATGTTCTATCCCTTTTGAAAAAGGATTTAAAACACTTTTATAACCTTTATCTCTTAACCATTCTATGGGTTGATTAACTAAGGCTTCGTCTAACTCTTCGGCTCCAGATGGATAGAATTTGCCATTTTTCCACGTTAAACCAAGATCTATTTCCGAATCACTAAGAATCATATTGATAAAATTTGATAAATTCCCTGACAAAGAATATTTTTTCTTTGATTGCTCCTCATCCTCAAGGTAAGAAAAAATAATTTCAAGAGATTGGAGACATTTCGAGAAATCATTTCCTACAAAATCATTAAAATCCTGATAATCTCCTTTCCATACTTCACCAAATTTATTTGCAACATTTCTAACATACCACCATTTCTGTTCTTTGATCTCGTCATTCAATATAAAAAAGATATTGAAGATTTGGTTTCGAACCCGATTTATAAAACGTCTCCGGGCTTCTTCAATATCAATATTAATGTTGAAACGTTTGTAAAAAGACGGTGATTTTTCAGATTTCCTTCTTTTTCCCATTATTAAATATCTTTATATAATTCATTCATTATCATAACTACTATTTGTGTGGTTTCCTGATAAACTTGACTTTGTGCTTTAATTATATTAACTTTAACTCCTCGTTAGATAGTAATAATCTCTACCCTGTGAAAGTCAATAACAATTTAAGATTTCTTAAATGAAGATAACCAGATTTGAATCAGATTTTGCCTTGGATTGGGGTGAAACTTAATGCACCAGGAACCGAACATAACCATTCTCCTCCCTTGAAGCAATACCCGCAAGCAAGGCGGGAACTTGTTTCGCCTGATTGGGTCATGCAGGTGTTGCCCTGGGAACGGGGATCGGTTTTGATAAACGCGATTCTCCAGTCAAATGGAGGGAGGGGCATGCAAGGATCCATCGAGGCGAAGAGTTGCATGTTTTAATTTTTCCCTGTTTACTTGAAATTTGCGAAAATTCGTGTAAAATTTTACTTGACGGTTTTGGGGGATGCGATATAAACACTCTTTTAATATTCATCTGTGAAAGCAGCAATATAGGGTTCTTTAAATTTTTCAAAGGCTGTGAAGAGGAGCAGTAGA
>JAFGFK010000368.1 GCA_016931135.1 Candidatus Sumerlaeota bacterium
AGCAGGATTTCGATCTTCCGTATCTTGATATTGAGATTTTCCGTATGTCCCAGCTGCCTTCCTGCAATATCGAGCGCCTCTTTTCCGGTTTTGCCGATTGCCCCATCGTATGATTCGGAGATCATGAATCCAATGGTTTCGATATCCTTATCCTCAAGCGCCTCAGCGCCTTTGAAAATGAATTTTTCCACGGCGCTTTCCTCGGATACAAAAATCGTGGTAATAATATAGATTAAAAAGAGCGCAAGAAAGAGCCCTCCCCCGAATGCCAGCAAGCCAAACCTGGGGCGTCTTCTCCTGAGAAACAGGAATTTTAATGGATTGAACCTCATATTAGAAAAATCTTCTAAAAACGAGTCGCATAATATCAAGTCCTTTTCCATTGAAATTTCAGGGCGCAGGGTGGTTATGATTTTCTATCAGAACGGAGAAAGAAATTGGAAAAAGAAAAATTCAAATTACCGCCATCGCTCAAGGGCAAGGTTTTCCTCGGTGACGAGTTTTTCAAGAAGAAAAAAGAGTCGCCCCGCGCGGATTTTCTCCTCGAGAATCTTTCCCATACGGAACGGATCGAAACGCAGCACGGCGCTGTCATCCATCGGAAAATCACGCTCCATTTGAATGACGCCCCCTCCCCAGAGGGATATATCTTCCCCGGAACAGCGAACCTCCGGGATTTGACTCCCGAGGCGCTGTCGCTTCTTTCCGGGGAACCTGAAGAAACCGTTCTTGATCCATCAAAGCTTCTTTTCCTGGATGTGGAGACAACAGGTCTTGCGGGTGGAACGGGAACCTATGCCTTCCTGTGCGGAATCGGGTATTTCGAAAAGGGCGCATTCTCCGTAGAGCAGTTTTTCATGGAAGATTATCCATGCGAACGCGCCATGCTGGAGCTGCTGTCGAAAAAAATCGGCGAAGCGGAGGGATTTGTCACATTCAATGGAAAGACCTTTGACATTCCCTTATTATCCACGCGATTCATCTTCAACCGCATGCCTATGGATTGTGAGATTCCCCACATCGATCTTCTTCATCCCGCGCGGCGCATCTGGAAAGGAGTTCTTCCGGATTGCCGGCTGGAGTCCATAGAAAAAGAATTTTTCGGTTTAAAGAGGGAGCGGGATGTAGAGGGGAGCCTGATCCCGCAAATCTATTTTGACTTCATCCGGGGGGCGCACCAGGAATGGATGCTTCCCGTGTTCGATCACAATGTACAGGATATTGCCACACTCGGCGGATTGCTGCATTTTTTCTGCCGTATTCTATCCGATCCTGTTTCTGAGGATTTGAAGAAGCCTATGGAATTCTGGGGATTGGGGAAACTCTTTCTCAAATCCGGTTTTCTGGAAAACGCCGTGAAAAGCCTGGAACACGCCCTTTCCCTGGCAAAGGAGCCGGATTTGATCGATGTTCTGCTGGTTCATATCGGGAGGCTTTATAAAACTCAAGGCAAATGGAACGAGGCGGTTTCGATATGGGAGAAACTGGCGGATGGCTCCCCCACTCATTCCATGAGCGCATCCATAGAAATCGCCAAGTATTACGAACACAGGGAAAGAAAGCCGGACCTTGCCCGCGAAAGGATCGTCAAATCCCTGAAAAGAATCGAAATGAACGCGGAACTCGAGGGATACATCCACGGCATCCAGATATCGGAGACTATGGGAATCAATCCGGATATCGAGAAGCGCCTGAGAAGACTCGAAACCAAGATTCAGCGCAAATTGAAATCATCCCCGGTTGTTGAAAAGGATGACTGAAACCTGTGACGCTTCATCAATATGTATGTCCGCCATTTGCCGTTAAAACGTTCCCGTTTGTATTTCCGGAGAAGGTGTTTAACGTATGTCCTGTGGAATAGGAATCATAATGGATTTGAATCCCATAATCGCCGTTGTTGTTGATCTGCCCGGTATAGGAATTGAAATTCAGCTTGGAGTGGTGGACGTTATTGATCCCCGCGCCTGCGTTGTTGGAAAAATCCCCTGTTCCAAAGAAGGATCCCATACACATGGAATTTAATACAATTCCCGCATTTCCATTGTATGTGGACTTGCAGTTGGTGAAATCCCCGCGTGAATTGGTACTGACATAAATCCCGACATAATCGTTGTCATTCGCAAAGGTGTCGGCAAAAACTGCCATGGAGATTTCCCCAACGGACACCCCTGTTACATTATCCCAGATCTTGCAATTATTCACGCCATAGGAACCCTCGTACATTCCCAATCCGCAATAGCTGGCACTATCAAACATGATTCCCTTAAAATAAACCCGGGAGCAATCGCGCGCGCACACCGCATAATCTCTTACCCTTTTACTCGATACATCATCGTCATTTCCCGTTATCCGTACTGATGGATCTCCCACAGAAGCCGGCGTCCAAACATCATCCCCCTGGAATGTAAGCTTTTTCTCGGGGTGCGCCGTGATGCCGTAAACATTGACCTTTTCCCTGTAAATCCCATCCGCGATATCGATCGTCACATTGCATTTAAGGCGTTCGGGAAGGACATCAACAGCCGCCTGGATGGTCTTTTTGGCTTTCGATGGCGAAAGCCCGTTGTGGGCGTCATTTCCCGTGGAACCATTGACGTAAATGGTAAAATCGGTTGAGCTGGTAATCATACCCAGTAGATCGACATTGACGAGTTTATGATCCGGAAGGAGCTGTTGAAAGCCATGCGTCCCATCGCTGAACCAGATCCGGAGATTGATATTGTCAGAATTGTTGAAAATACTTCGATTGATGGGAGCCATGCCCAAACTTGTATCTCCGATCATCGCGTTGAAAATCCCATCGGAAACGGATAAAGATAGGGAAGCGGTCGGTACTGCTCCCCCGGAGCTGGAGTTGTCATTGGACCAAAGGGATTCATTCCCGGCATTGTTTGTGATGACGAATTTGAATTGCCCGGTTCCGGTAAAAAGGTTGCCCTGAACTTTCACCCTACCCTGGTAATTGAACATCACATCATCCTGAGCGCAAATCGTTCCCGCAAAACCCATGAGAATGGTTACCATGAATAAAGACATAAATTTTCTTGACATCATATTATCTCCTTTTTTCGATTAAACTGGGAATAAAGAGAAAAAGGTATGTCCCCGCGAGAATAATGAAAAATTTCCGAAACATGATCATCCCCCACTTGGTGATCAGTTGTAGTATAGTGTAATGTAATCTTCATCTATGGCGTTTGTGTCAAGAAAAAAACATGAAAAATTGGGGATGGGGGGTGCCACGGATCGATTTTACTATTATAACGAAAGTCACTTGATTTTAATGGGATTGCACAGGTGTTCCGGTTTGACGGCGGTTCTTCCGCAGCTGTTGCAGATGTAGGCGATTTCCTTTATCTTGTCATTGCACAAGTGGCGGGCATTGGGGATGAGGGCGCCGCACCATTCGCAGGTGGTATCCTCCTTTGTCGTGGGAGCGCATAAATGTCCGTCTTCTCCAACCACCTGGTGGCATGTAGGGCAATAATCCTCCTGAGCTGGGGCTTTGGTTTGCTCTTTAGCGCCAACTTCCAGAGCCACCTTGAGTTTGACCTGGTACTCCTTGAATTTCCCCTTGCGCACCGAACCTCTTTCTTCGACAACCTCGAAGAAATGCACGGTTTCTCCGGAATCGATGATCTGATTCACCGCGTCTTTTGTCGCTTCGGAAAATCCCTCGCCGGAAGTCCCCACCACCTCGATCATTTTAAACATAAGAATACCTCCTGAATGATACATAAATGAATTTACAGATATCTCTCATGAATCCGAGATCGCATCAAGTTTTTTTTTGTATCAATGACAAACGCGAATCATTGTTTGAATATTCCATGATTTCCCATCACCACCTCCTTATTTCATTTCCCGATTTGTGTTAATTTACGATACTTTCGATTTTGCCACAAAAGGAATTGTTTTCATCCCTTGTTACTACTTGGAGCATCATGTGGTTTAATAAAGAATTAACAAGGATATACAGGATATTCAGGATTTATATCATTATATCCTGCCCAT
>JAFGFK010000002.1 GCA_016931135.1 Candidatus Sumerlaeota bacterium
GAACCTCTTATTCTGGATGATTCCGATTTTATCCCTCTACTGGACAATCCGAATCAAAACGTTTAAAATATAGCCCGAAATGGTCTTTTTTCAACACCAACACCCAAAATTCTCCCTTCCTTCGTATTATTACCCATTTTTTGTCATTATTTCATTGAAATCACGGAATCACATAGTTATCTATTCTTTTTAATTTTGTCGTAATTATAACTGTTTCTTTCAGATAAGGGTTGCAATATGCCTTATGTTAAAAAAAGATATTCCACTCCCTTTAGCGGAGAAAATCCGCTCTCTGCATATCAATGCCGAGGATATCCGTCTCCTCACAGATACCGATATTGATCATCTTAATCGCTATCAAAACCAGTGGCTCGTTGTTACGGGCGACATGATTTATGTGTTCACCGATAGCGAATCCCCGGAACTCGCCTTCTCCCTCGAGATAAAAAAAGCATCCGAATACCGCTGCAGCGGCGTCATCGGCGCAGGACTCCTCCAGGCGCGTGTTGATAACATGTTCGTCGAAATCCTCCGCTTCAGCAACCGGCTCAGCGATAAATTCTATAAAATCGCGCAGAAACTTGACCGCTTTCTCCATGGCGAATCCATCGAAATTCACGAGGAAGACAATATCGATCCCCGGCGCTGCCGTAATTGCGGGCTTATGCTCCAGTTTGTCGGCGATGTCTGCCCCCGCTGCGTGGATCGCGGCGCTACCCTTGCCCGCATCTGGAGAATGCTCAAACCTTACCGGAAAATGGTCTGGTTTATCATGCTCTTTCTCCTTATCGGCATCTCCCTCGACCTCGTCATTCCCCAGTTGACGCGCTATCTCGTCGATGTGGTGCTTCCCGGAAGCAAGGAAGAGGCTGTCAAGATTCAGAGCGATGCCGGTTTGACGAAAAAACATCTGATCCTTTTGATGGAACTGGTCGGCATCCTTGCCGCGCTTCAGATTGCCCGCATGGGAGTCAATATCGTCAATGGCGTCATGGCAAGCCGCATCGGCACTTCCATTACATTCGATATGAGGGGAAGGCTGGTCAATCATCTCCAGCAGCTCTCCGTTGCTTATTACGACAAACAGCAGGTCGGCTCCCTTGTGGGGCGAGTCGCCTATGACACCGAGGCGTTTCACGGATTCATCCACCAGATCACCGGCGGTTTCCTGTTTCAGATCATCATGGTGGTGGGCGTCGGCGCAGTCATCTTCAGCATCAATGTAGAGCTGGCTTGTTACACCCTGATCCCCGCGCCGCTTGTCGTAACGGGAAGCCTCCTGTTCTGGCGCTATATTTATCCGCGTTATTACAGGTTCTGGGACTCCTCCAGTAAACAGGCGGGCATGCTCTCCGGAACGCTCTCCGGCATCCGCGTCGTCAAAGCGTTCAGCCAGGAACAGCGGGAAATGAACAGGTTCAATACGGTCAGCAAGCGACTTTTGAAAACCCGCAGAGGGGTGGACCTTTCCGGCTCCATTTTTCATCCCATCATGGGACTTGTATTTCAGCTCGGCGGCTGGATCGTGTGGTTCGTGGGAGGCAAAAACGTCCTCCAGGGGGAAATGACCCTCGGAAGCCTGATGGCGTTCTTCGGATATTTATGGATGTTTTACGGTCCCCTGGGTTCTCTCACCCAGTTCACCAACTGGCTGACTCAGTTTGTTACCCAGGCGCACAGGGTGTTTGAAATACTCGATACGCCCGAGGAAATTGTCGATGCCCAGTCTCCGATCGATCTGGATCAGGCAAAGGGCGAAATCAAATTCGAGAGAGTCAACTTTGGTTACAA
Organism: Candidatus Sumerlaeota bacterium; assembly: GCA_016931135.1. Lineage (GTDB taxonomy): Bacteria > Sumerlaeota > Sumerlaeia > MWCT01 > MWCT01 > JAFGFK01. The sequence continues at coordinate 1,792 of JAFGFK010000002.1, forward strand.
CCGGAATACGCCCGTTTTGAAGGACATCAGTCTTTTGATCAAGGCGGGTGAAATGGTCGGCATTGTGGGGAGAAGCGGTTCGGGAAAAACCACGATCGTCAATCTTATCTGCCGCTTCTATGATGTGGAGGATGGAAAGGTTCTGATCGATGGTCATGATGTCCGGGAAATCGACAAGGGTAGTTTGCGCAGCAATATCGGCGTTGTTCTTCAGGAACCCTTTTTATTCCGCGGACGCATCTGGGAGAATATGACCTATGGAAAACCCGACGCCACGCCGGAAGAGGTCTTTGCCGCAGCCAAGGTGGGGAACGCCCATGATTTCATCATGCAGAAGGCGTTTGCTTACGATACCTGGGTGGGGGAGCGCGGAGCGGGTCTTTCCGGCGGCGAACGTCAGAGAATCGGAATTGCTCGCGTGCTCCTCATCGATCCCCGCATCCTGATCCTCGATGAAGCGACCAGCAGCGTCGATGCGGAAAGCGAAGCTGCTATTCAGGAAGCATTGGCGGAAGTGGTAAAGGGACGCACCACCATTGCCATTGCCCACAGGCTCAGCACCCTCAGAAACGCAAAACGCATTCTCGTGGTGGATCAGGGGAAGATCATCGAGGAAGGCTCCCACAATGAGCTTGTGGAAAAAGACGGATTGTACGCCAAACTGGTCAAAATCCAGGGACAACTCACCATGCCTTCGGTGGAACGCCTGGTGCAGGACCTTGGCAAAGAAGATAAAGAGCAGAAGCCCGCAGCGGAAACCCTGAAGCCCATCACAAGTCATCACATCCGCTGGTTGAATCCCGATCTGGCTCATATACATGTTGGAACGCTGGGCGCCCTTCATGTGACGATCGCCGATGAATCGGTATATCCCGGCGCCTATGCCCTTCGTTGCCTTCCTGTTCATTTCCAGGATGAATATATCTCCCTTCGTTATCTGGACATTGAAAAAAGAGAGATGGAGATCGGCATCATCCGGAATCTTGCCGATTGGCCCAAAGAAACCCAGGATCTCATCAATCAATCCCTCATGAAACGTTATTTTGTTCATATCATTCATACCATCGAGGATATCAAGCAGTACAATACTTATCTTAATTTCAAAGTGGTAACCGATATGGGACCTATGGAATTCATGCTCCGGTGGCAAGGCGACCGCGCCCATGATTACGGCAAAAACGGCAAGATGCTCATTGATACAGACGAAAACAGGTACCTGGTCCCCGATATTAAAGACCTGTCCGAACGCGACCGCGACCTTCTTTTGCGATTTATCTACTGGTAAAAAATTCAAACCTTCCCCTTTTTCAAAAGGTCTTATTTCCTGTTCATAGTAAATAAGGATACTACTGAAACAATCTCTTATGAAGGGGGATTAATCTTATGATCAGGAAAATACAAAGAAAAGATGGTTTTACCTTTCTCGAAATCATGTTTGTCGTTGTCATCATCGGAATTCTCTTGTCACTTGCCACGCCTAATCTCTTCAAATGGGTTAATCAGGCGAAGGTTCAAACGACAAAAGCAAATATGAAAACGATCCAGCTGGCGCTTGCCGGTTATGAATTGAATGTAGGGAATTGCCCTGACACGGTTCAGGGGCTGGAGGCGCTGGTGGAATGTCCCGCTGATATCGATGAAAACTCCTGGGGCGATGAACCTTATTTTGATGATGGCGCGGTTCCAAAAGATGGATGGAAGAATGATTACCTTTACATGTCCCCCGGAGATCATCTCCCAAAATATGACCTCTGGTCAAAAGGCAAAGATCAAAAAGACGGCACAACGGATGACATCCACAACTGGATGGAACAGGCTGAAGAAGAATTGTAGTATATTCGTGAAGATTATCTTGCGAATTTGAATAAAGATCGGATTATTTGTTTCTCTGATAAATCGGGTAATTTTTTCCCGGGGGCGAAACCTTCAATATTGTATCGCATACCCATTCGAGGTGATAATCTTCATTAGCCACACTAACGGTTTCTTCCTTTTCTTGTATATCGAACATGATTCGTATCCGGCTCCCGGGGCTTCTTAAAGGTATTTTCAAATAGTTCCCTTCCTTTTCAACGGGAAGAGCCTCTTTGCCATCGTGAATGCGAATCGATGAAAAATTCACCCAATCCGGCATGCGGACTTTCAGGATAACCGGATGGAATTCCTGTTGTGATGGTTTCGGTTCGATGATGATCTTTCCCTCAAAAGGAAGATGGGAACTTATTCGATATTCTTCAGTTTCATGATCTATAAGCAGATTTACACAGATCTCATTTTTGCCTTTGGTAAGAATGTTTGTATAAGCCATATAGAGACCCCGCATTCCGCCATTGACGCAGCATCCTTCCACATCCCCATCATCTTCTTTGCCCCATTGCCGCACCGGGGCGAAAAGGGTGTTTGGTTTTGCCCAGCAATCAAAGGATCCGGAAAGCGCGCCTGCAACCCGGGCATCCTTTATGTTCAGAAAATCCACATTCCGGAACTGGTTCTCGATCAACTGGTTTCGCGTGAACCGTTCCCAATCATTCCAGTATTGTCCATGGCCTTCCCGAATCAACTCCAGCGCCAGCCGCATCATGCTGGAAATGGCGCAGGTTTCCGAAGTGGGAGAGCCTGGAAAATCCGGCGTCCATCCAAAATCTGTAACCTGTGTGGAACGAAGCCAGTCATAAGTTTTTCTACAGCGGATTGCCGTTTCCTCACGGGATAATTTTTTTGAATGTCTTGCGCATTGCATGATTCCGGACAAGGCGTCCGCCCATGCATGAATATGCCCCTCCCATCCGGATTTTGTTATGATTCCCTGAGCGTCGATCGTATCGTCATGATAAAACGACCACAGGGATAAATTTTCCGCCAGATCGAGAGCAGGATCAAATCCGGTCAGCTCGAAAAACCGGATCAGGGGGCAGATTTGATATCCCGCCATGTGGCTGCATGGGCCGTTCGTTGTTGCTACATTGGGATATATCGCATGATCTCCACGGGGGATGGCATGTTGCCGGAGTCCCAGAATATAATTTTCCATGAGTTTCCTGGTGGAGAGATCTTTTGTGTCTTCGTAAAGCATAACCAAGCCATAAAGGGCGCTGCCCTGGGAAAAGGCGTGATCCGGCGCATTTTTATCAATATCCATAACGATATGAAGATCATTATGAAGAAGCAATTTCAGGAAATCGAGAAGCCTTTGTTCCGCAAAAGTCCATTCATCCCTGGGTTGCGTCATGCGGCGCGCCATGACCATGGATTCCAGATACCTTCCTGTCATGTCTCCCAGATCCCATGAACCATGTTTCAGAAAAGCCGGGACGCCATTTTGCCCTTTGATATAAAAAAAAGGGCGATGATTCTGCGTTTCATCCAGGCGGAAGGCGATCGAATTCGCCGCAAGCGCCATGGCGCCCTCGAGATTGATAAATCTGTTATCTCGCGTATGGGGATTGATCATATATTTGCCGTCTCCTGTATGTTTTACTTGGATTAATAGCCTTCCATTCCCTGTGCCAGCCATCGCCCCAGGGCGCTGTTGCGTCTCGCCGGTTCTGCGTTGTGGATCGCGATGCCCAGCGCCTTTTTTGTTCCGATCACGCATACCAGCCTTCGCGCCCGCGTAACAGCCGTGTATATGAGATTTCTCTGCAGCATGATATAATGCTGCGTAAGAAGCGGGATCACAACTGCCGGGTATTCGCTCCCTTGCGATTTGTGCACCGTTATGGCATAAGCCAGAGTCAGATCGTCCAGCTCTTTGAATTCATAAGGAATCACCCTTCCCTCGAACCTTACGTTGACAATCTGGTACTCGCGGTCAAAACTGACAACCACCCCGACATCCCCGTTGTAAACATCCTTGTCGTAATTGTTGCGCAGTTGCATCACCTTGTCTCCCACGCGCAGCCTCATACTTCCCCGGATCACATAATCCGGATTCGGATTCAGAAGATCCTGCAGCGTGGCGTTCAGATTATCCGCGCCGATGACGCCCTTGTACATCGGGGTAATGACCTGGACATCCTGCGTGGGATTCATCTGGAAACGTTCGGGGATTCTTTCCTTGACCAGTTTGCATAAGGCGTCCAGCGCCTCTTCGGGCTCCTTCTTTTCTATGAAGAAAAAGTCTGGAAGCGGTTTGGAATCCGGTTTGGGGATGATCGGGAATTCCCCCTTGTTGATCTTATGGGCATTCACGACGATCAGGCTTCTTTTTGCCTGGCGGAAGATTTCATCCAGGCTGATCACGGTTATGATTCCGGATTTGATCATATCCTTGAGGAAATTGCCGGGTCCTACGGAAGGCAGCTGATCCGCATCTCCTACAAAGATCACTGTGGCGCTGCGGGGGATCGCTTTCACAAGATGATACGCCAGAACCACATCCACCATGGAGGTTTCATCCACGATCAGAAGATCGAGCGGCAGGGGATTGAATTCATTGTATTGAAATGAGCCGTCTTTGGGATTGTATTTCAGGAGGCGGTGTATGGTGAACGCCTCCATTTGCGTCGTTTCTTCGAGTCTTTTTGCTGCGCGCCCTGTGGGAGCGGCAAGTTTGATATGCTCCGGTTTCACGGGAAGAAGATGCAACAGGGCGCGCACGATCGTTGTCTTTCCCGTTCCAGGACCCCCTGTGATCACAACGAGTCCCTTTCTCAAGGCGCACCGTATAGCCTCTTTCTGCTTTTCCGCAAGGTTGAAACCGTATTTCTTCTCGAACCCCGCAATTCTTGTTTCCACATCTATCAGAAATGGTTGTCTTTTTTCCATGCGCAATTGTTTCAGGTAATCCGTTATGCCGGTTTCACAGGCGTGGAGCGATCGCGGAAAAACCGCCCTTTGCCCGTTGATCTCTTCCTTTACGATCCTTTCGGTATGTTGAAGATACTCGATGGCTGAGTTTATGATGTCTCTGTCGATTTCGAGAATTTCCCCGGACGCCTTTATCAGTTCCTCTTCAAAGAGAAACGTATGCCCGTCATTTCCCGCGGCTTCTGTAAGCACATGGATAATTCCCGCGCGAGCGCGCTCCGGCGCATCTTTGGGTATTCCCATTGATTGGGCGATCTTGTCCGCGCTCTTGAAACCGATCCCATACATATCAAGGGAAAGACGATAAGGATCTTCCTTGAGGATGCGGATGGAATCCGTTCCGTAAAAGCGGAATATCCTTGTTGCCAGGTTCAAAGTAATATTATGGGATTGGAGAAAAATCATGATATCTCGTATCATCCGGTGTTCCCGCCAGGCGTTCTTGACCATATCCAGACGTTTGGGTCCAATGTCCCTGATTTCCAGAAGTCGATCCGGTTCATGATCGATCACATCCAGCGTTTCCACGCCGAAATGATCCACGATTTTTTTTGCGAATGCATTCCCGATGCCCTTGATCATTCCTGATCCCAGGTACCGCTTGATTCCCAGGATAGTTGCCGGAAGGATGGGAATATAGCTCTGGATCTCGAACTGGCGTCCGAATTTAGGATTGGTTACCCATTTGCCCCAGAGTCGCAGGGACTCTCCGGGTGAAATCCCCGCAAGAGTCCCGACAACCGTTATCTTTCTGCTCTTTTTGCCCTCTTCCAGGAATATCGCCACACTGTAGCTGTTCAATTCATTCTGGAATATGTAATGATCAATGACGCCATCGATCGGGAGCAGATTTTCAGGCTGATCGTGAATATCTTTTTTATTGGAGGGATTCATCTTTCTCGATTTCCGGCGCTTTATTCGGGGTGAATATCTTTATCCAGAAAAAATCGTGGCGTCCCATCCGAAGCAGCTCCCAGTAATTCGTCCATACCGAGTTCTGTGGATAGAAAAGAGAATTCTGAACAGGAGACACAAGGTAATGAAGCGGAACGCGCTGAACCGGCTTCCCGTTTATATCCAGCGTGTATAAGGCGTAAAAGCCGTTCAGACGCTGCTCCGTTTCCTGATACCACAGGTTATAATTATTGGGAAGCGTTTGCGGGGTTGTGAAGTATTCGGAATAATAATC
>JAFGFK010000369.1 GCA_016931135.1 Candidatus Sumerlaeota bacterium
CGTTCCCGGAATAGAGTCAGGATGCGCATACGGGATTTTTATAGGGTTTGACCCCGTTTTTCCATGATAGAATTCAGACATGCGCCCCTATTGAAAAGGGCGCATGTCTCACAGGATTAGCGGGATCTTATTACCACATTTTTTGCATGTTGAACCGTTGAGATTTTCCATCACGACTGATCCTTGTTCCCTCAGGATCAATGGAACCTTGCAGGAGGGACAATAGGTAGCGTTCGCCTCCCGCTCCGTCATATTGGAAAGATATACATGGGGAAGAATCCGCCTTGCCTTTTCCTGGAGATAAAACATGATCATCGGATCGGTTGCCGGATATTTGTATTGAAACGCAGGCTGATACTGCAGCAGGTGAAGGGGGGGAGGTTTCGGATGAAGCCGGGACATCCATTGCAAGAAATCCTCGAATTCCTTTTCGTCGTCGTTTTGCCCCTGAATGATGATAAGCGACAACTCAAGGTAGGTTTTTATATTCATACTTATGACATTATTCAGAATCTCGCTCCGGAATCCGCCACAAACCTTGGCGTGAAATTTGTCGTTCAATCCCTTGATTCCCACGATGACCGCATCCGTATATTTCAAGACCTCGAACAGGGGAGCGGTTTGCATGAAGCCATTTGTCGCCATGATGACATACATCCCCGCTTCATGGATCAAAGGCGCCGAATCGATGATATACTCCAGATCGAGCGCCGCCTCGTTCACGCCGAACGCCACGCCCCCTGCGCCCTTCTTCCGCGCGGCGTCCACAATCTCCTCCGGGGAAAGATTGAAAGTGCGGGTTCCCGCCTGGGAATATCGCCACGCGTTGCAGAAGGGACATCGCATGGTGCATCCCTGCGTTCCAATCAAAAGAGTTTTCTCCCCGGGATGAAAATGATATAGCGGAAGAGTTTCTATGGGAACCATCTCCATTGCGCTGATCCTGCCGTATGTCCGGGTGTATAACTCGCCGTTCTTATTGATCCTGACGCCGCATTGCCCCTGCTTGGATGGACTGATCGCGCACTGGTAGGGACACAGATTGCACTGGATGTCCCCATCGCTGATATCTTCGAAATATAACGCCTTTTTCATAATTCGTTCCGCGATTGCTCATGCGTAAATTTCAAAATCGACTACCTTTCTTATATAACCTTATCCGGAAATCAACAGCTTTTGGATTGTTTCTTTGTCTTTTTCCCGGAATCATTATATATAATCATCTTTGAATATTTTATTGTTGAAATTATATGGCAATATGCAGACAAATCATTTCCATCAGTTAATAATAAGACAAAGGAGTCGTCATCATGAAAATCACGAAAAATTTGCGTTTTTGCATCTTATCCGCTCTTTTTCTATTACTTGTATTATCTCTTTTTGCGCAGGATTACCCGAAGGCGTCTCAGGAATATGACATCAGTTTCTATTCCTGCCCCAGGGATATTTCTCCGCTTCCCCTTTCCTCCAGGAAAAAAGTCAAGAATATCATCTTCATGATTGGGGATGGGATGGGCGTTGCGCATGTCGATTCCGCGCGCATCAAGGCTTGCGGCGCCAATGGGCGCCTCCACATGGAGCGCATGCCCGTAACAGGTCTTCTTAAAACGCATTCCCATACGCATCTTGTCACCGATTCCGCAGCCGCGGGAACCGCTCTCGCTGCCGGTATCAAAACCTTTAACGGCGCTATTTCCCTGAATCCTGATAAAAAACCATTCTTGACGATCCTGGAAGCCAGCAGGAATATCGGAAAATCGACGGGACTGGCAGTGACATGCGCCATTACCCACGCCACTCCTGCGGTCTTTGCCTCCCACGCGCCCAGCAGGAATGATCAAAGTGATATCGCGCCTCAGCTTCTGGAAAACAAGGTGAATGTCCTTCTGGGCGGCGGGAAGGAATTCTTTATACCCAAATCACAGGAGGGGAGTAAAAGAAAAGACGAACGGAATCTTATTTCCGAAGCGAAAAAAGCGGGGTATGAAGTCGTGGAAACCAAAGATCAGATGAACCGCGTTTCCGGCAACCACGTGATGGGATTGTTTCAAATGGGACACTTGAAGACCGTTGATCCGGAACCCAGCCTTGCCGAAATGACGCTCAAGGCTCTCGATATTCTCTCGAAAAACAAAAAAGGATTCTTCCTCATGGTGGAAGGAAGTCAGATCGATTGGGCGGGACACGCAAACAACCCGGAATACGCCATCCGGGAAACCCTTCTTTTCGATGAGGCGGTTTATGTGGCGCTCAATTTCGCGCAAAAGAGCGGAGATACCCTCGTAGTGGTTACCGCAGATCACGAGACCGGGGGCATGTCCGTTGTCGAGGGGTCCCTCACGGGAGAAGACATGAAATTCGGATGGACCAGTAAGAACCACTCAGCGGTTCAGGTTCCTGTTTATGCCTTTGGACCAAGAGCCTCCCTTTTTACAGGCGTCATCGATAACGTCCAGGTACCCCGCAAATTCGCCGAAATCTTCAAAATCAGCGACTTCCCCAAAATCATCCCGTGATGTATCTCAAGGGTTCTTTTCATCCAGAATCGGAGACGCCTCTGTATCCGCATCCTCTTCATTTTTCGTAAATTGATGTTTGATGTTTTTTCCCTGCAGATAAAATACAACCTCTTCCGCAAGGTTTGTCGCGCAGTCTCCGATCCGTTCATACTGCCGGCTTGTAAGAAGCAGTTCAAAACCCGTCTCCAGGTCTATATGGGACCGGATCATTTCCTGTATAAAATTATTCCACACCAGCTTGTTCAATCCATCCACCTCGTCGTCCATCTCGCACACCTTGCGCGCCTTCTCCGAATCCTGATCGATAAAAGCCGAGATGACATCTTGAAACATACGGGAGGATCGAAGGGCAAGCGGTTTCATATCTTGCGGTATGAAATCAGGCGATATCCGGGAAATGCCCGGAAAACGCTTGGCTATATTCACCGCATGATCACCCAGCCTTTCCAGCTGGTTCGCCATTTTTATCACAGATACTATCAGGCGAAGATCGGTTGCTGCGGGTTGATGCAGGGCGATGAGTTTCACGCAGAAAGATTCTATCTCTACCTCCATGTGATTGATGACCTTTTCAATTTTATAGACTTCCTCTAAGAGAAATTCTTCCCTGTTCAGAATGATCCTGTTTGCAAGTTCGATCATTTTGTTGACGCCGGAAGCCATGTCAACGACCTGGCGCTTCAGGTCTTCCAGCTCTTGTTCAAATTGCGTTTTCATGTTATTTCCGTTTCCTTTCTGAAATGTTCCCGCGTATTGTCCCGTTTGCGCGATCATCCGAATCTGCCCGTGATATATTCTTCGGTCTTTTTGTTCTTGGGCGAAGTGAATATTATATCTGTTTTGTCGAACTCTATCAGTTCTCCCAGCATCAGGAACGCCGTGAAATCGGATATGCGCGCAGCCTGCTGCATGTTGTGAGTTACGATGATAATGGCGTAATCCTTTTTCAGATCGAGCATCAGCTCCTCGATCCGCGAGGTGGATATGGGATCGAGCGCCGCGCAGGGTTCATCCATCAG
>JAFGFK010000370.1 GCA_016931135.1 Candidatus Sumerlaeota bacterium
CGTTCCCTTGTTCATCGTCGATAGATAATAAGGAGGTCAATTATGAGAGTATTTGTATTGGGTTTACTCTTTCTTTCGGTGTTGCTTTTGCTTTCGGGATGCGCCACGTCGTATCCTGTCGGATCTCTTTACACGAAACTGCAATTGCCTGTGGACGCCACGGGTAACATGGGCGACGCCACAAAAGTAGGCACGGCTGATTGCATGAGCATTCTGTCCCTGGTTGCCATTGGAGATTCGAGCATCAATACAGCCAAGAAAAATGGCAATATCACCAAGATTCATTATGTGGACTGGGACGTCGAGAACATTCTGGGAATTATCGGAAAGTATAAAGTCACAGTGTACGGGGAATGATCGTCATAAAATATGATGATTCCCGATATGTAAAAAAAGCTGTGAAGGGGAGAATTACCCCATAAGTCGATGATGAACAAGGGACTCCTTTTTTATGTTTTACAACTCGTGATCTTCGCCATTCACATTGATATGCCCGATGCATTTGTCTCCGTTCAGAAATTCAATTCTGCCGTTTTGATACCTCATTTTGATCCTGCCGGCATCATCGAATTCGATGCAGGTTCCCTCGGAAACGCGGATTGAGTTTGTTGTGCGCATGGATGCCGACATTGTATATTCCCCCGATATCGATACCCACATCGCCTTTTTTATTGTTGAGGGCGATCGCCTTTTGATAGGATCCATCCTCAAAATCATGCACCTGGATTCCGATCTGGCATGGCTCCGGCCCGTGCGCCTGGACATTCAAGCCGATGACCAGGGGATTTGCGTTTTCCTGAACATGATTTTTGGTTTCGATGTTGACCCCAAGCGCAACTCCTTTTTCATGATGCGTGGTCAGGTGGGAGTAAATGGTCCAGGGATAGGAGTTTTTCCCCTTTTCCTCGTGGATGAGGGAAAGGATTTCGTGCGTCATGGCGCGCCCGTTGTTGTTATCCGATCTTTGAAAGCGAATCATGGTATCCAGCGGTTCAAGTGGCGGCAAATCCCAGGAATAATCTGCGTACAAGGTTTCGCCGCGGACGATTTTTCCTTTCTGTAATAGTTTATAAACCGAGTTTGTCTTTTATTACAGTCATATTTCAATTGAAAAATATCTTTTTCCGATGTCTATACAAAATATTCATTTTTAATGAAGACGCGGGAAATTTATTCAGAATGACATCGAATCCGAAAGACAATGCGAGGGAGGAGCCGAAAGACGCGACAAAAACCGGGATAAAAAAACTCAGGGCTTGTTCAGCCTCTTTTTTTTCATTTTATTACCCGGTTCTTTTATCCTGTTTGTTGGTCTTTTTGGTTGGGTTTTTCCTTGAATACAAAAAAATGCCCGTATTCACGACTGTTCCCGAAAAAAAGAAGATAACGACGTATGATTTGAACAGGGGCGCCAGTGATTTTGGAAAGACGCTCAAGGAATTTTCGGGAGATTGGATCCTGAATCAGTATGGCTTTGGTTTGAAGACGGGTGGCAGGGGGCGGATGGGTTTTCGGATTAACAAAGCCCCGGGGGAAAGCATATTTTTAACTCTTTGGATACTATGTATAGATCCGTTCGAGAACAGGATTATTGTGGAAAGTCCCCTGGGAAAAGCGATATACTCGAATTATTCCTCGGAAGGACGCGATTCCCTTGATTTGTCGGTAATTGGCGGAAACCAGTCGTGGGTGGATGTTTTTATTGAATACCGCGATCTCTCTGGCCTGTCGAATCCCAATATCACGCTGATCGATCAGGTTTCCTTTTGCGTCATGGATTATCCTTATACGAGACTTCCGAGGTTTCATGAAATATTCGGATGTATGGTTCTGGCGGTTATTCTTTTCGGAATATGCGTTTACGAAGGAATGAAACCATTGCGTTCGGGAATGGTTTCACTTTTATCCTGCATTGTTATGACAATTCAATTGAGGTATTGGGGCGATTATCGAACGATCATCCTGTATTCCGGTTTAGTTTTGTTGATACATGTGGGATTGGTAATAAAGAAAACGCGGACGATACGGGGAATCTGGCAAGAGCCATGGATCATATTTGAAATCATGCTCTATATAACCCTCGCGGGATTCATTTTTCGCTGGAACGCCATGGGAAGGATTTTATTCAAGGATGTCGTTCCGGATGTCAAGGGCTTTCAATCTCTTGCGCGGAATTTGAAGACGCTGTACGGCGCGGGAATGAGAGAGCCTTTATATGTATGGATGTTAAGGATGGTTCTCTGGTTTTTGCCTCTGTATGATATCAATGTAAGAATGGTGAGTTTTGCCGGTTCGATAACGATGATTCCGCTTATTTTTTATACCGGGAAAAAGATGGAGGGACCCTTGACGGGAATCCTGGCGGCGATCTTTCCGGCATTTTCAGAAACGCTGATCGTTAATAGCGCGGAGGGGTTGCGCGAAGAATGGATATGCGTTCTGCTGATACTAACGGCGCTGGCTCTTATTGTCCCGAAAAAACCGATCCGTTTGTATCATGGCGTCCTTTCCGGGATCGTTTTGTCGCTATCCTGTCTGATGCGTTTAACCCTGCTGTATCCCCTGATCCTCATCTCTCTTATCGTTGTCGTCATCAACCGATGGAGAGCCGCGCCCGTTCTTCTCATGTATTTGTTTTTCCTGTCGCCCCTGTTGCCGCATTTGAGACACAATTACAAACAGGAGGGATTGAAAGATCCGTTTTACTCGATCAACATTCATGCCCGCTATTACAGGAATCTGGAATTTGCGGGGAGGCCGGGCTTTATCACGCATGAGCAGTTCAGAAGGCAAGCATATTCCGGAAGTCCCGTTACAGCGTTCCAGTATATTTTCAGGATGCATGATTTCAAGACGGTTGTGGCGTGGTCGTGGGAGGGTTTCAAGAGGATATTTTTCACTTTTTACATGGAAGGGAGGCTGGCGCCCTTCTGGATGTTCCGTTATTTGTTCTGGATAGGCGTTGTGTTATTGCTGTTGAAGCCCTGGGGTCGCTGGATCGACCTTTTTTTGATTTTGTCTGTAGGGAGCGTTCTTTTCTTGTGCGGCAGACCGGCGCCGTTGTATTTGGATTATCGCCTGGTTCTTCACGTAATTCCTTTCATGGCGCTTGCGATAGGCGCGGCGCCTGTGATCGCTTTTGAGGAAGGGAGGAACGCGATATCTTATTTACGGAAGAAAACGGGCTCTCGAAGGATCGTCAAGAAGCGGAAAAGAATATTACAAAGGAAGAATAAATCGAGACAGGAGGCGCGAGATGAATAAAAAACAGATTTTCTTTCCGGGAAGAATAACCGCATTCTTCTTTGTGTTTCTGTGTATGTTGACATGGAAAGAAATAGCCTTATCGGAAGAATGGCGTTGTTTTGGCGGCGATGAAAGGCGAAGCGGATATTCTCCGGACAGTCTTCCCGAAAAATTATCCCTTCAATGGTTGTACCATTCCCGCCATGCGCCGCAGCCGGCATGGTCGGGACGCGATACGCGGATGCCATTCGATCTTGGGTATCATGTTGTGACTTCCAATAACATGATTTATTTCGGGAGTTCGGCGGATGACAAGGTTTATGCCCTGGATGCGGAAACGGGTACGGAAAAATGGACGTTTTTCACCAACGCCCCCGTGCGGTTTGCCCCTCTCGCATGGCGTGATTTTCTCTATGTGGCAAGCGATGATGGTTACCTGTATTGCCTGGAGGGAAAGAGCGGAAAAGAGATATGGAAACATCGGGGGGGACCACTGGAGAGCAAGGTCTTGGGGAACGGGCGCATGATTTCAAGATGGCCCGCGCGCGGCGCGCCGGTTATTTCGGAGGGCGTTCTTTATTATGTTGCGGGCATCTGGCCCTCTGAGGGAATTTTTATTTACGCCTTGAATCCGGAAACAGGGAAGGTTCTCTGGCGTAACGACTCTTCCGGATCGATCTTCATGCCGCAGCCGCACGGGGGGTCCGACGCAAACAGCGGCGTATCCGCACAGGGGGAGCTGGTTGTTTGCGGCGATTATCTATTGCTTCCTACGGGGCGCGCCGTTCCAGCGGCGTTCGATCGAAAGAACGGGGAGTTTCTCTATTTTCACCTTCAGAATTATGGAAGCGGCGCCAATGGGCGGGGGGGGGCTCGCATAGTCGCGGAAGGCGATTTCTTTTTCAACGATGGAACTTTCTTCGAGACGGAAAACGGAAATCTCATATATCAAATGGAAAGGAATGTCCTCATTGCCATTACGCCGCGAAATATCGTCATGGCGCCGCCTGAAAAGGACATTATTTTACTGGATCGTAAAAACTGGCATGAGAAAAGAAAAACCGTGGATCGCCAGGGGAAAACCGTAGAGAGGGAAGCCCTGACAACCCCCGCGAAAACCCTTTCCAACCCTTCTTTGAATCTCTGTTCCATTGTTTCGACAAACAATAAAATCATTCTTGGTTCAGGACCTTTTTTCGGATCGAACAGTTTTCTGTGCGTGAAGGATATGGAAAGCGGAAAGGAAACCTTCCGGGAATACCTGGATGGCGCGCCTTATGGCGTTGCGGTTTCCGGATCGAAAATTTTCGTAAGCACAGACAAAGGAAGCATATACTGCTTTGGAGAAAAGAAAGACAAAAATCCGGTGATGATCGAGCCGAAACCGGATGCGGAACCTTATCAGGGAAATAGCGTTTACGCGAAAGCCGCGGAGGAAATCCTGAATCAGGCAAATCTTAAATACGGATATTGTCTGGACATGGGTTGCGGAGCCGGAGACCTGGCGTATGAGCTGGCGAAACGAACCCATCTCCAAATTTACGCGATAGACTCGAATCCGGAGAATGTCGCGCAGGCGAGACGGAATCTTGACGGCGCCGGATTGTACGGGGTGCGGGTTACGGTTCTATATGAGGAAGACCTGAAGAGAACCTCGCTGCCGGATTATTTCGCGGATTTGATCATATCGGGGCGCGCAGTTGCGCAGGGCGCCGATTTTTTGAATTTAGAGGAAGCGCAAAGGATTCAAAGACCCTATGGCGGGATCGCCTGCATCGGAAAGGAAGGGGCGATTTCCAAATCGGTTCGAGGAGAGATGGACGGCGCGGGTTTGTGGACCCATCAATACGGGGACTCGATGAATACCAATTGCTCGAATGAAAAAATTCTGAGGGGACCTCTGGGGATGTTATGGTTTGAGGATTTGAATTTTCAGATGCCCAATCGTCATGGGAGGGGACATACCCCTCTCTATAAAAACGGCGTTCTGGTTGTTCAGGGGCTGCATGGTCTCCTGGGGGTCAACGGTTATAATGGGAGGCGGATCTGGAATTATCCGATCAAGAATCTTCAAAAGCCGTACGATCAGAATGAACATCTTGTGGGAACCGCGGGAACGAACAGCAATATATGCATCGGGGGAGAAAACATATTTTTAAGGCACAAAAACAAATGCCTCCAGATTTCCCTCATGGATGGAAGGTTGATAAGGGAGCTCGGGATTCCGGCGGAACTTGGGGGAGAAAAGGAAAGCTGGGGATACATCGCTTTTTACCATGGGATTTTATTCGGGTCGATACTGGACAAGGACTACATTGTAAAGTACCTTTTTCAGGAATCAGACATGAGCGATCTTTTAACGGAGTCTCAGGCGATTTTCGCCCTTGACGCGCAAACAGGGGAATATAAATGGAGTTACAAGGCGAAAAAGTCCATCAGGAACAACGCAATAGCGATCGGGAAGGGAAAGGTTTTTCTGATAGACTGCGAACAGTCGGAAGAGGACGTCCTTGGGTATGAAGAACGGCGGGGAAAGGAAAAGGAAAGGAAGCCAAGAAGCGGGGAGCTTATCTGCCTTGATGCGGAGGACGGGAAGGTTTTGTGGAGAAAGGACAAGGGGATTTACGGCACGCTTCTTTGTTTGAGCGAGAGAAATGACGTTCTTCTGATGGGTTATCAGTATTCCCAGCGATCGTTTCAGCTGCCTTCTGAAAAGGGGGATCGTCTGAGCGCTTTTTACGCCTTTGACGGAACGCCGCTATGGGAGGCGCGGGAGAAATATATTTCGCGTCCAGTTCTCATTGAAGATCTGGTTTATACGCAGCCGTACGCAAGAAATATGCTGACCGGGGAGTTGAAGAAGGATTTCCGCCTTGACGATCGCGCGCCGTGCGGTTGCGGGAATATTTCAGGATCGAGGCGCATGCTTTTTTACAGGTCTGGAACCCTGGGATATACAGACCTTGTGAAAAATCGGGGCACGGAAAATTACGGAGGGATACGCCCCGGATGCTGGATCAACGCAATTCCCGTTGGGGGGATGTTATTGATGCCGGACGCCACGGATCAGTGCCGGTGCAGTTATCTCATCAAGTCGTCCATAGCGCTTATCCCCTATGGATTGAGGGCGCCGCATATCCTGCCGGAAGAAAGGGCGTTCAATAAACCCGTCAAGGTTCAGATTTCATCGGATGCCAAAGATGTCGAGATACGATATACGTTGGATGGAACGAATCCGAATCCCGCATCGCAGCTGTATTCAGAGCCGTTCGAGATAAAAGGGAGCGCGGTTGTAAAGTCGAGAAGTTTCAGCGGAATTTATCCGCCAAGCCCCGTAACTGAGGCGGAATTCCTGATCGATCCCCATGCCCTTCCGATCGGAGACGATTACTGGGAGATTTACGATTCGCCGGGAGCGGAACCTGCCAAAAGTCACTGGGTGGTCGAGGCGGGAACCATCAAGGAAACATCGAATATCTTCAAGGGAGTAGAGGGAAACGATCCGGGGAGCGAAAGGCAGGGAACATTCCGCATATACGAAGAGGGAAAGGTTTTTCAGGATGGAGAATTTATCTGCAATATTTCGTCTTCGGATAACGATACCCTCGGCGTGGCGTTCCGTTTTCAGGATGCGGAACATTATTATCTCTTTGCCATGGATGAACAGAGGAAATATCATGCGCTTGCCGTGAAGAACGGAGACGAGTACAAGGTTCTGGCAAGCAATCAAAAGGGTTATGAGGTTAACAAGTGGCAGCGATTGAGGATCGGCTTATCCGGTTCCCGCATAACGGTTTATCTAAATGAAGGGAAGGAGTTCGATCTGGAGGATGAGACATTCAGTAGAGGCGCCCCCGCGCTGTATTCCTGGGGGAGCGCCGGAGCGATGTTCAAAAACATTACATGGAAACCCAGGTGAATGAAAGAAAGGATATTATCAAACGCGTTCCGCAATCAGGTAAAGATAATCCAAGATAATGAATTTCTGAAAAACTCATTGAATACTTTTATTTTCATAAAGATGAGCCTTTAAAAAAAGTTGAGCGTGGGGATATTTAATTTAACTTGGTCGCCTTCCCATTTATATCGAGTTCTCAGGTCGTTATGCCACTCACGCTTTATATATCCGTCATTTTGCAGTCTTCCCACAACGATTCCGGGATCTATGCCTATTCGTTGCGCGAACGCTCGAATATCATCTGGATAAAAATTTCCAGCAGAGATAAATTGCTTGTATTCATGTAAAGGCATTAAAAGGTCTTCAGCAAATTGATCAGCCCTTTTTTCAATCTTTGCCATCTCCGGTGAGACGAAATCGTTTTCCATTATTACAGACTGACGTTCATGCAGCAAGATATGTCCAAGTTCGTGAAAAAGGCTGAACCAGAAAATGTCAGCCCCAGTCCAAATAAGGGGATGACAATTCAATCCAGGGAGTCTTTTCAGTTCCTCGATGTCATGCGCGTGTTTAATGATATTAATTCGTTGGATATACTTCCTGGCGGTTTCTGAACCATAAGATTTTTCGGCAAAGAATTTATTATATTCTCAAGAAAAAAGTCAAGTAAAAAAATTGAATTTTACGCCAACCTTTTCCCCTGTTCATGCGTCTATAATAGAAAATGCCAATAAATATATTTAGCAGGGGATTTTTGTATTTAGCGGAGGCATCTCCAGCTTGTGAGAGATGCTTTTTTAATGGGTTCGAATGATGGCATGATTCTGGTTGCATGGATCGGGGGAAATCGGTAGGCAATTTTATTTGTATCTGGCGTGGGAGTAAAGGAAACATGATTTTTATGAAGCTTTGGGGATATCTTGGGAGCAAGACACAGGTTTTTTCAGCCATTTTTCTTGTTTTTCTGACGGGTTCCTGTTCCAAAATAGGCGATTACGCCACGGAGCGCGCGGATAAAGCCGCTTATGGAATCATAGAGCAAAAACAGATCAAGGCGCTAGGAAAAGCGGGGGAATTCACCATAGATGATACGCCAGACCCAGCAACGGAAAGGCTGCTTTCCGAGGCGCCGCGGCTCGACATGGCAGGCAACGCCTATACAACTCCCACTTACACGATCAGCCTGAGCGACGCCCTTGCCCTCGCGGTTGCCAATAATCGCGATTACAAGGCGCAAAGGGAATCTCTTTACGCACAGGCGCTTTCCCTTACGGAAGTAAGGCGCGATTACGCGCCGCTCTTTTCCGGATCGGTTTCTGCGGGAGTGACGCGCACGGAACAGGGCGATGACGTCGAGTGGTTCGGCTCGCGGGGTTTTTCTCTGGGCGTGAGCAAGCTTCTTGCTACAGGGGGGCGCATTACAATGGATTTTTCCCACAGTTTTGTCCGTTATTTTACGCATGATCCCATGCCCGGGGCTTCCAACAGCCTTTCCGCGGCGCTTTCCCAGCCGCTCTTGCGTGGCGCAGGTTCTCTGGTGGCTCTCGAGGGGCTCCGCCAGGCGGAGCGAAGCATGATTTACAGCGTCCGATCCTTCCGGCGGTTCCAGCAGAGTTTCGTGATCAATGTCGTTTCCCGATATTACGATCTCCTGGGTTCCCAGGATGAGCTTCGCAACGCTCAAAACAATTATAAAACCGCCGTAGATAACTGGAAAAAGCTCAAGAAACTGTCTGAGGGAGGCAAGGTCTCGAACATAGAAGTGGATCAGGGGCGTCAGAAGGCGCTCCAGGCTGAAGCGGGGCTTTCGCGGAGCCGTAGGTCTTACGGACGTCGTCTGGATGAATTCAAGATATTTCTCGGGGTTCCGGTTGACCTTGATTTCGGTCCTGATCCGAGGGAGTTGGATATAGTCGCATCCCGGGGGCTCATGAAGCCGGATATGACCCTGAAACAGGCGATTGAAATCGCCCAAGCAGAGAGGCTGGATATGAAAACATCTCTGGATCAGCTGGAAGACAGCGAAAGGGGACTCAAGATCGCCTTGCGGAATTTCCTGCCGGATTTGAATTTTGATTATAATTTTTCCACATCAACAGGGGATGACAAGGACCGGGTGAAACTGGATTTCGAGAACCACACGAACCAGGGGAATTTGAGCCTCGGGCTGCCCTTTGATTGGGCATTGAGGCGCAACAGATATCGCCACGCCCAGATCAGTCTGCAGCAAAACCGGCGTTCCCTGGACGAATTCAAGGAACAGCTTATCCTGGAGGTCCGGGACGCCTGGCGTGAGCTGGAAGAGGCGAGAATCGCATACCGCATCCAGTTGGAGAGCGTGCGGCTTGCCGAGCGGCGCGTGGAGATGGCATCGCTTTTTCTCCAGAGCGGACGCGCCACGGCGCGCGACCTTCTGGAGGCGGAAGACGAGCTTCTCGCCTCCCGGAACGCCCTTACCCAGGCATTGGTAAGCCATACGATACAAAGACTCGGTTTCTGGAATACCATAGAACGGCTGGAGATCGATGAACGCGGAATATGGGAGGAAGAAGCGAAGAAATAAGATCACAATGAAAAATGAAAAATATAAAACGTAAAATTGAAAATTAAGGAAAGGCTAATAAATGAAGAAACAAGGTCTGGTTTTATTGATTGCCATTACCGTGATCGTGGGGATTTTTTCCGGATGCGGGGAAAAGGTCAGCCTTCAGGGTTCCTCCCCGGATAAAAAAGGGGAGCAGAAAACCCTGAGAGAACAGGTGGAGGAATTGCGCGGAATAGCTGGACGCATCGAAGTCCCGGTTACCAAAATCACAACGGGAACGATCTCATCGATCCTTTCGGTAACCGGCGAGCTTGTCCCGAGAAAATCAGTGATCGTCAAACCCATGATGGATGGACGCATCACCTTCCTCAAACCCATCAAGGTGGGGGATATAGTGAGTGAGGGCGATCTTATCGCCAAGATAGATGATCGGGACATCGAGGATGAGATCACTCGGCAGATTCGGGAGATCGAGATTACAAAGGAGAAGATCAAACTCGACGAAAGCGAATTTGCGCAGAATCAAAAGGACCTGGAATTCGACCGGCAGCTTTTCAAGGAGGGTTATCTGAATGAAGCGGAAATCCGCAAAACCGAAATGAACCTGAAACGCGCGGAGATCGCCCTGAGGCAGAGCAGGCTTTCCCTGGAACAGGAAGAGGACAAACTCAAACAGGCGCTGCGAAAAAGGGAGAAGGTTCCGATCAAGGCGCCGATCAGCGGCATGGTGGTTCTTGCCAGCCATTTGACTGGTCAGGGGGGCGGATCGGACCTTTTGAGCGAGGAGATCATGTCCCTGGAAGACACCCTTGTGGGAACGGGCAGCCAGCTGTTCGGCATAGTGAGCCAGGACGATTTCCTGGCGCAGTGTCTGGTCAACAGCAAGGATAAAGCCAAGATCGAACTCGGGCAGAAAGCCCTGGTTACCGTCATTTCCCACAAGGCGGTGGAGGCGCCTGGGGAGGTGATCAAGATCGATCAACTTCAGGATGTCAAGACCAGGGCTTACAAGGTCTGGATCAAAATAAACGAAACGGACAAGTCCTTTGCCAGCGGGCTTTTTGTGCGGGCGAATATCGAACTCGACCGCAGCGAGAATACCATGGTCATTCCCAGGGAATTCCTCAAGGAGAGGGAGGACAAATATTTTGTACAAATTATCAAACAAAATACAGTGTTGGATATCTTTGTCCCTGTCGGAATTCGACAGGGGAAGTTGATAGAGATCACATCTTTGGATGTTATGCCGGGCGATCTTCTGGTGGCGACGGAAAAAGTTATCGCAGTAAATCAACAGGTTACGCCAAAGATTATGGAAAAGGAAAAGGAAGAGAAAGAGGAACAAAATAAAATCGTTGCGCCGATGATGGGACCGCTTCCCGCCCGATGAGTCGGCAGGTTTGAAAAGGCGTTACAGGAATACCCTTTTTGGCGTTTTAAAGGTTAAAGCGATATCATTATGAGCGATTCTGTTCATCTATCCATAAAGAATTTGAGCAAGGTTTATCAGGATGGCAAAGCGGCGCTTCAGGGATTCAACTGGGATTTATCGAACGGAGTGTATGGTCTTTTGGGTCCCAATGGAGCGGGGAAGTCCACGTTTCTGGAGATGTTGTCTTTGAACCTGATGCCGAGCTCCGGGAAGATTTTCTGGGAGGGGCGGGATATTCAAAAAAAACCGCGCGTCTTTCGCCGCATTATAGGATATCTTCCCCAGAATTACGGATTTTATAAGGAGCTCAAGGCTGGGCAGATGCTGGGATACCTGGGAAGACTCTCCGGGCTTCACGGGAAGAATCTGAAACGCCGCATGGAAGAGGTTCTGGAGATAGTCGGGCTATCCGATGTCCGGAAAAGGAAGATCAAGGGATTTTCCGGAGGCATGCTGCAGAGGCTTGTCATTGCGCAGAGTTTGATCCATTCCCCGCGGCTTCTTGTCGTGGATGAACCAACAACGGGGCTCGATCCCGGGGAGCGCGTGGCGTTCCGGAATCTGCTGTTCGATCTGGGGCGCACGTGTATTGTGCTTCTTTCCACGCATATAGTAAAGGATGTGGAATTTTCCTGCCATCAGATGACGGTTCTTTATGGGGGGGTGCAGCATTTTACCGGTCTTCCCGTGGATTTTATAAACCGGGTTACCGGGCGGGTTTTTGAGGAGAAAATACCGTTTCAAAATCTGGAGAGTTTCTCAAAGAAACATCGCGTGATTTCCATCCAGGAGAGCGGGGAGGATGTGGATACCCGTTTCATCGTGTTGCCGGGAGAAAATGAGATAAAGCGCGCTCATCCGGTGAAGGCAAACCTGGAGGACGCCTACGTGGATTTTATCCGGGAAAAGGAAGAGGAGGAAGAAGAAGTTTGATCCGTCTTCGTGGCGCAGAGACGCCACTTCGACGCGACAAGA
>JAFGFK010000036.1 GCA_016931135.1 Candidatus Sumerlaeota bacterium
CAGATGCCTTCGTGCGGCGGCGCGATCGGCATGTTTTTCTTCCAGGGGCTTGCCGGAATACGCCCCGATCGAGAGGCGCCTGGATTTAAAAAATTCGTCATCAAACCACAGATTGTTGAAGGCGTCGATTGGGTGAAAATGCGTCACGATTCCCCTCACGGCAGGATCGAGAGCGGCTGGAGATTGGAAGGAAAAACCTTGAATCTTTCCATTGCAATCCCCGCAAACGCCGCAGCGACTGTTTATTTCCCTTGTTCTGAAGTTTCCAGCGTGAGGGAAGATGAAAATCCAGCCGCTGAATCAGAAGGCGTCAAATTTCTTCGCAGTGAGAACGGTTTTGCCGTTTATGAGATAGGTTCGGGGAAATATGAATTTAAATCTCGGGTTCGATAAAAGTTTCACGCAATTCTAATTATGAAGCGAGAACCAAAATTCCCGAAATCGCCTCTTTTTCGTCTTTTCCAGGAGAGAGAACAATCAAGTCAAGAGGATAGCCTGAATTCATTACAAAACTCCTGTGGCAAAGAGGGTTCCAAGGTCTGTTCCCCTTTTCCAGTTTTTCAAACTGGGATGATCGGAACCGCACACAATATCGGTGGAGCCTTCATCCGTTCGGGCAAAACACAATATCTGTTCAGGTTCCGCTAAAGAGAGAATGACAGGGGAATGAGTGGCGCAAATAATTTGAGCCTCATGTTTTAAAATGAGGCGTTCCGCAAGAATTGAATTTTCGCCCGTTAGGGGATCTATCCCTGTTTTTTTTCGTATCTGCGTCTATTATACTTTTGTGGAATCTGGTTTGGAAATCTTTTTTTCGATTACATCTTTTCTTTACCCAGAAACCGCTTCAGATTTTCAGAGTAAATCTTTTTCACGACCTTTTGGGAAAGGCGCAATTTTTTGTAAATGGCGTTGTCTCTTTTTATCCACTCGCGCAGCCAGGATACGTTATATTCATTTACAATCGAATCCGAACCGAAGATGACGTTGTTTTCCACATCATACCCGATCTGGAAAATCTTCGTCAACGCATCCTGGCGATAAATCGGAGGGGTTCCGGGGGTGATGTCGATAAACATCTCAACGGTGGAATCTTTTCGAAGCAAACGGGCGTTCTGGAATTTGCCATAAACCGCCAGAAGCTCATCGCGCCAGGGCCAGCCGATATGCGCCAACGCGAATTTCAATCCCCTGATTTCGAGTAGAATCTCGAATTCCGCCGGGCGGTTGTACGCCGATGAAGCCTTGCCATCCCATAATATCCCGGAATGAAACAGGATCGGTTTTCCCCTTTGGGCGATCTCTCCGATTATCTTCAATGCCTGTGGATCGCTCGGGAAAAAATTGTTGCAGATGATTTTGAATCCCGCAGCCCCGCGTTTTACGGCAAGATCGATCTGCTTCAACGCGTCATTTTCCATGGGATCGATCCAGAAAAAGGGGAAAAGATTCGGCGCCGCTTCGCGCCAGAAGAATAAATTATCCAGGCGTTCTTTTGTCGATGCAGCCGGCGCCACCCAGGAAAACGATCGCGGGGGAAGGGAGATGATGACGCCTCCACCTATCCCCGCCTTTTTCAGCCGCTTGACAAAATCCTCCCGGCTGCAGTTCCCTGAAAGTATGTGAATATGTCCATCCAGAATCATATATGATAATCCCCCGACGCCTCGGGCTGATACAGAATCTTCTCGATTTTAATGCGCCTCTTTCCCGCAGGAACGTCCCACTCGATCTCATCCCCCTCCCTGTATCCCAGGATGGCGGTTCCGATCGGCGACACCACGGAGATTTTTCCCTCATCGATATTCGCTTCATCGGGAAACGCAAGGGAATATACAATCTCTTCATTCGTGTCGATGTCCCGAAGCTGGACGCGTGAATTCATGGTAACCACATTCGGCGGGATTTCCCGCGGATCGACAATTTGCCCCCTGTTCAGCTCCGCAGCAAGGCTTTGAATCTCGGAACGGGATCGGGAACCAAACCTGCGGGGGGTGGCGAGCATTTCCTCCAGGCGTTTTAAATCGTTCCGCGTAATGTAAATTGTGGCGTCTCTCATGATCCCAACTCCTTCCTTGTATGTTTAAGTTGATTAGGAGGAAAATTTTCTACACAATAGAATTCGGGAAAAAATTGTAATATTTCCCGATAATACTTTTAAATTCAAACATGCCTGTAAATAAATTGCAAGCAAATAGATTATACCTTTTTTCTCCAAGAATGAAAAAAGTTGACCTGAAGCCGGTTCCCCTTCATAGTCTTTTATCCTGTCATGAAAAAGAAAGGCGAAAAGGCATGCTTCAAAAGCCGTATCCTTATGATCCGAAAAAACTGGAGGCGGAAGTCACCGCCGTGGTCAAAATAAAGGACATCGAGGAACTCTATGCATTAAAGGAACAGGTCTCCGTGAAATGGTGGGAAACCGGGCTCATCCTGATCCTTTTCGCCTCGGGTTTCGGATTCATTCTCACGGTTTCCAAACTCATCTCCATCAGTCATCCCCTGGTTTACTGGTTCAGCCTCTTCTGGGTGATTGCGATCATATTGACGCTTATCGGGTGCATAGAATTTCTGATAGCGAAATTCCGCGCCCTCCGGCGGCTTTATGAAGTTCATACCCGGATTCTCGCGGGAATCCAGAATGAATTGAATGAAATCAGGAAGCGCCTCCCCCCGCTTCCTTCTCCTGAAGAAAAAAAGAATGATTAAAAATATATCAAACCGAGGAGGAAACGCATGTCCCTTGTTACGCGAATCAAACTACTCATGATTTTGATTTATTTTATCTCCGTGAGCAAGTCGTTTGCCGAATCGCCCGAAGCGGAATCAAGGCTTCCGTTGAAGGAAGAATTTGTCAATTCACTCCGCTATGTCTGGTTAAACAAGAAAGTCCGCAAATCCCGCGTTATTCATGATATGGAGACGCTCTCCCATTGGTCCGCCACGGGAATCGGCAGGGTGGAAATCACAAAGGATCGTTTCGTTGACGGCTCGTCATCGCTCAGATTTACGACTCTTTTGCGCGATGAGGAGCGGCTGAAAGAAAGGCCGGGGGCAAGGCTGATGGGAGAGTCCGCTGCCGCTCTTGATTTCTCTCTGCCGCAGGATTGGAGCGATTTCAATCGCATAGCGGTATGGATTTATGTTCACCCTTCCGATGTCGCCGCCCATCCCCTGTATTTAAAGTTCACGCGCCTGGACGCCCCATCCTCCATTACAGACCCCCATTATGCAACCGTAATACAGGGGCTGACCGCCGGACAATGGAATTATGTCCTTTGGGAAATCCCCAATCTGAAGCGGGATAAGGTTACGGAATTCAGGATAGCAAAACTATTGACCGGACATGATGCAAAGGAAAACGGTCAAGTAACATACGATATCGACAGGCTTGAATTGCAGCAGGTGGATGCGGAAAAGTATGAAGGATGGGAAGTCGCCCCCGGAAAAATCGCCTATAATCATGTGGGATACAAACCGAACCATTCCAAAAGAGCCATTGCCGGCGATTTGGCGGCGCCGCTGTTTCAGGTGAGAGAGGCGCATTCCGGAAGAGTCGTTTTAACCAAACCCGTGGAATCCGTCAAAAATGATCGCGCTGAGTTTCAAATACTCGACTTTTCCGAGGTTCATGAACCCGGAACATATTTCATTTGGGCAGGCGATGTTACAACCCGCCCCTTTCGGATCAGCGATACATTATGGCTCGAGCCGATTCGCAAGGCGCTGAATTTTTATTATTCGCAGCGATGCGGATTTGACGTGCCCGGAGTTCATCCCGCTTGCCATAAGGATGTTCAGGGAATCCATGATGGCGTTAAGAAAGTCATTAACGGCGGATGGCATGACGCCGGGGACCTTTCCCAGGGCTCTTTTCGCACCGGAATGTCCGTTTATTCCATGCTGCAGCTTAAAAGGCGACTTGATGATGGCAGTCTGGATTCAGCGTTAAGCGAGCGTGTTCTGGAAGAGGCGTTATGGGGTCTGGATTGGATCCTTAAAACCCGGTTTAAAGATGGATATCGCATTACATGGAATGGCATGGGAATGTACACAGATAACGCTATCGGTACATTGGACGATGTTGTCAGAGAGGCGCAGAACAATCCTTGGGAAAATTTCATTGCATCTGGAACGGAAGCCCTCGCCTTTCTCCAATTAAAAGGGATCAAGCCTGATTTGAGCATGCAATGCCTCGAGGCGGCTCGTGAAGACTGGGAAGCCGCGGTGAAGATGCAGCCTCAATGGCTGGACAAGGGAGAGGTCGTTCTCACCGGAGATGGCGTCATCGATAACAAAATCCCATTTTCCCACAGGTGGTTTTCGGGAGGAACGTATTTGACTCTTTCCTGGGGAATCATTTCCTCCATTCATCTGCATGAGGCAACCGGGCAGGAAAAATACATCGAAAAAGCGGTAGAATATGGGCGGGCGCTTTTAAAGTGCCAGCAGCGGGAATTTTTTGACGGCGTTTCCCTCACCGGCTTTTTCTACACAAGCCCTGAAAAATTCGCTATCGTGAATCATCGTCATGCCGGATTTGAGGAATCGCCGCTTCTTGCCCTGAAGGCTTTGTGTGGCGCATTTCCCGATCACGAAGACTGGATCGAATGGTATGCCGCTGCGACTCTTCACTCTGAATACTTTTTAAAAAGAGGCGCCCATTATTCAGCCCCGTATAATATTCTCCCCAACGCCCTTTTTAGAAAATCCGATATACTGGATGTTCCCGATGAAAATCTCCGGGAAGCAATGCTGCGCCAGTTCAACGAAGGAACGCATTTGACGGATGAATATCATTTGCGCATGTTTCCCATCTGGACCACAAGAACCCATCATGGGAACACGGCGGTTCATCTATCTCAAACCCTGGCGCTTGTGGCCGCGTCGCGGATTCGAAATGATTTCTCCCTGGAGAATCTCGCTGCGATGCAGATGCAATGGGCGTTTGGGGGGAATCCCTTTTCTCAAAGCCTCATGTACGGAGAGGGCTACGATTATCCTCCTTTATACGCTTATAATCCGGGGGATATCGTCGGCTCTCTTCCGGTTGGAGTCGATTGCGTAAGAAACGACGAGCCTTTCTGGTCCGCGTCGAATCATTCGACATTCAAGGAAATATGGATCGTACCGGTTAACCGGTTTCTCTGGAACGCCCTTTATCTGACAATGCCAGCGATTGTTCAAGGCGAACTGGCAAACGCGGAATCCGGTTCGATCGTTTTTTCCAATAAAAAAACGTCGGAGCATATAAAAATAGACGCCGACGCTTCCGGAAAATTTGAAGCGTTTGCAGCAGCGGGAGAATACGAAATCAAGTTTGGTTCCGCTTCACGCAACCTGACAATTCTTTCCGGTATGCGTTATCATCTCGCGTTGAATCCGGAAAAGAATATCCATTTCATCGCAAGCGTTAAAAGCGCGAATGCGGAAAAAAATCTGGTTCAGATTCGCGTCATTGCCGAGGGAAGAGGGCGACATGATTTATCCCTTCGGATATTCAATGGAAAGACGTTGGATCCGGAAAGAGAGTTGAATCTTAAAGCGGAAGAAAAAACGGAAATTGTCTGGGACGTCTCGATAACCAATCCGAAGATTCCCTGGGTGGCGGTTGTCATTCCTGATAACGATCCAGTTTGGAAACAGGATTTAATCCCGTGAATTTCTTTTTGGCTGGGAAGCGAAATTAATCATTGACATCCCATTTCCGTTTGCCATAATACGGTATGATAGATAAAAGACATGCTTGGGATAGCGGGAAATTTCATTTCCTTCCTCCTATATAAAGGATACTGCGGAAATCCAGCCCGAGAAGAGGCGTCAATACATTCTATCACTTTTGGAAAGAGGCGAATCGTGAAAACGACATTCATAGCGTTTTTTATTCTGGTAGTTTTTTTCTTTGGCTGTTCGCGCGAGGAATCCCAACTCACTTTTTCCGTGGGAGGCGCGCCGAATGAAGTCGATTACTGGGAAACGATCATCCATGAATTTGAAGAGGCGGAAAATGTCCAAGTGAACTTTCTGCGCCAGCCGACGGATACGGATCAGAGACGCCAGGGGCTTGTGATTCCCCTGAAGGCTGAGGAAGACGATCCGGATGTCTTCCTCATGGACGTTGCGTGGGTGGGACAATTTTCCACATCCGGCTGGCTCGAGCCCCTTGACGCCTTTATTCGGAAAGACGGATTTCAAATCGATGCGATGTTCCAGCCTGTGATCGAACAGGTCGATAGGTCTCCGAATGGAATCATCGCCCTTCCCGTGTATCTGGATTGCGGGATACTGTATTACAGGAAGGATCTCTTGGAAAAGTATGGTTTTGATATTCCGGAAACCTGGAACGATCTTGTGAAGGCCTCGGAGAAAATCCAGGGGGGGGAGCGCGGGAACAATCCGATGTTTTTCGGTTTTGTGTGGCAGGGGGCGCAATATGAGGGGCTTATGTGCAATTTTCTGGAGTATATCAGTTCCAACGGCGGCAGCCTGGGCGATTTAGGGAAGAAAGATATTACTATTGATCGTAAAGAAAATGAAGAAGCCCTGACGTTCATGCGCGACCTGATACATACATATAAAATATCTCCCCCGAATACGTTTACCGAGATGAAGGAAGAGGAAGTCCGCCATGCCTTTCAAAGCGGGAACGCGCTTTTTGAAAGAAACTGGCCTTATGCATGGAAACTGCACCAGAGTGACGCATCTCCAGTGAAAGACAAGGTAGGGATCGCTATTCTCCCCGCGTTTGCGGGCTGCAGGAGCGCCGCCGCGCTCGGAGGGTGGCACATCGGGATTTCACGGTTCTCGGATCACAAAGAGGAGGCGTGGAAACTCGTTTCTTTCATCATGTCCTACGATGCGCAGAAAAAGCTTGCCTTGAATCTGGGATGGAATCCGGGGAGAAAAGACATCTATCAAGATGCCGAGGTTATAAATAAAAAACCGGAAATGGATGTTTTGAAGTCAGCCCTTGCATACGCCGTGGCTCGCCCCAATGTCCCGTATTATTCTCTTATGTCCTCGATTCTCCAGCGGTATATCCATGCGGCGATTTCGGGAGAGATGGCGCCTGGCGAGGCTCTTTCCGGAGCCCAGGGGGATATTCAGAAAACCATAGATTCATATCATGAATAGGAATTTCAAAAATCTTGTTATCTTTCTGGGTCCCCTGGTCGTTTTTGTTTCTCTCTTTGCGCTGATTCCGGTTATAGGGACATTCTGGATCAGTCTGTTTCGGGATGTCAGCTTCCTTCCGGAGAAGAAATTTGTGGGCATATCCCAGTACGTGAAACTTTTTCGGGATGGGCAGACGCTCCGCTCGATATGGTTCACGTTTATTTTTGCCCTGACTTCCGTTTTTCTGGAGATGCTCCTTGGCGTTATGGCGGCCCTTGTCATTAATGAAAACTTTCGGGGAAGGAACGTTCTCCGGGGGATGATCCTTATTCCCTGGGCTATTCCGAGCGTTGTGGGGGCGCGCATCTGGCAATTGATATTCCGATACGATTACGGCGCAGCCAATTATGTCCTGCGGGGAGTTTTCGGAATCCATATCAATTGGACGGCAACGCCCTTAGGGGCCCTCTGCGTCCTTGTCGTCGCCGATGCGTGGAGGACGACATCCTTTGTCGCCATCATCATCCTGGCGGGGCTTCAAACCGTACCGGAGGAACTTTACGAACAGGGACGCATTGACGGCGCCGATCTTTTCAAGCGATTTTTTCACATCACCCTTCCCGCCATCAAACCGGTTGTGATCGTCGCCCTTCTCTTTCGAACCATAGACGCCCTTCGGGTGTTCGATATTCTTTATATCATAACCAATGGAGGCCCCAGCGGAGCCACGACCTCTCTTTCTCTTTACAGCTATCAGTATTTCCTGATGGGCGATTTTGGTTACGGATCCGCCGTTTCCGTGATATTGTTTCTCATGGCGTTTCTTTGTTCGCTTTTTTATCTGAAAGCCGGCAGATTCCGGGAGGCTGTTTCGTGAAGGATAAGGCTTTAAGAAGAATATTTCTCTGTTTGGGGATTGTCTTTATATCTTTGTTTTTTCTTGCGCCCTTTTTGTGGATGATCCTTATCTCTTTCAGTCAATCACCCGATTTTCCGGGAGGAGGCGCCTTCAGCCCCACGCTGAAGAATTTCCGCGATATTTTGGAAATAAAAACCCTTCGTTTTCCCGCTTATTTGAAAAACAGCTTGATCATCTCCATCATGTCTTCTATGATTGCCTGTATAATCGGAGGTTTATCCGCTTACGGCATTTCCCGCTTTCGTTTTCGCGGGAAGATGATTATCGTTCTGGGAGCGCTGGCTTTGTCCATGTTTCCGCAGATCAGTATCGTGGGTTACCTTTTTAAATTCATGAGCGGGATCGGATGGATCAATACATACAAGGGGCTGATTTTTCCTTATATTGCATACAGCCTTCCCCTTGCTTTGTGGATTCTGATGAGTTATTTTTCCCGAATTCCGGGAGAGATCGATGAAGCCGCTCAGATAGACGGCGCTTCGCCCTGGCAGATTTTCACCAAAGTCGCGGTTCCCGTAAGCCTGCCTGGTTTTTTATCGGCGTTTTTGCTGCTGTTCATGTTTGCGTTCAATGAGTTTCTCTTCGCCCTCCTGTTGACAACCGATTATCGGGCGAGAACGGTTCCTGTGGGAATCGCCCTGTTCCAGGGACTTCACGGTGAAATTCCCTGGGGCTATATCATGGCCGCCTCCGCCGTATCTTGTACGCCCCTGATCCTGATCGCCGTTTTTGCGCAGCGATACGTGATCCAGGGACTGACAAGGGGGTCTCTCAAGGGATGAGGCGCCAAATCGCCGGAAAGGATTTCTTTATCATAAGGCGGGAAGGGCGTTGATCGACCTATGAAAGAATTGATACTGGTTTCCAACCGTTTGCCCGTTACTGTGGAAATGAGAAAAGAGTCCATACAGTTTGTGAAAAGCGTGGGGGGACTTGCCACAGGACTGAGCTCCTTATATCAGAAGTATAACAGCGTATGGATCGGCTGGTGCGGCGTTCCGGCGGAAAGGCTCGATCACCAGGAAAAAGAAGAAATCGAAAAAACCCTTTTGAAGGACCATTCCAGCTATTCCACGTTTTTAAGCCGGAATGACGTGAAAATGTATTACCAGGGATTTTGCAACAAGACGATATGGCCTCTTTTCCATTACTTTACCGAATGCGCGGTTTACGATCAAGGCATGTGGGAATCTTATATTCACGTGAATAAACTTTTCAGCCACACGATCATGAAAATCGCGAAACCGGGCGACATTATCTGGATTCATGATTATCATCTCATGCTGCTTCCGAAAATGATACGCAAGAAAATCCCTGACGTAACGATCGGTTTTTTTCTGCATATCCCCTTTCCCTCCTTTGAGGTCTTCCGTCTTCTTCCCTGGGGAAAAGAAACGCTGGAGGGTCTTTTGGGGGCGGACCTCATCGGTTTCCACACCTTTGACTATGTGCGGCATTTTCTAAGCAGCGTCAGAAGAATCCTTGGATACGATCAGACGCTGGGGCAGACCTCTGTTGACGCCCGCACCGTAAAAATCGACGCCTTTCCCATGGGAATCGATTTTGAAAAGTTTCATTCCGCATCGAGATTACCTGAAACGATCAAGGAGATCAAATCCATTCGTAACAGAATTAAAGACAGAAAAGTCATCCTTTCCGTGGATCGCCTTGATTATACAAAGGGAATTCTTCATCGCCTGGAGGCGTTCGATTATTTTCTGAAGAAATATCCGGAATATAAATCGAAAGTCACTTTGATCCTGGTTGCGGTTCCTTCCAGAACAGGCGTTGAAACCTATATCCATCTGAAACGACGGGTGGATGAGGTGGTGGG
Organism: Candidatus Sumerlaeota bacterium; assembly: GCA_016931135.1. Classification (GTDB taxonomy): domain Bacteria; phylum Sumerlaeota; class Sumerlaeia; order MWCT01; family MWCT01; genus JAFGFK01. The sequence goes on from JAFGFK010000036.1 coordinate 9,870, forward strand.
GGCGATCAATGGAAGATACGGCGCCATCGACTGGACCCCCATTTTATATTTTTATCGATCCTTTCCGTTTCACGCCCTCAGCGCATTTTATCACGTTGCGGACGTCGCTCTTGTAACTCCCCTGAGAGATGGGATGAATCTTATCGCAAAGGAATATATCGCGGCAAAGTCCGGCAGTCATGGCGCCATCGTTCTCAGCGAAACGGCTGGCGCGGCGTGTGAACTGAACGGCGCGATTATCGTCAATCCCAACGACCGGGAAGAGGTCGCGGAGGCTATTCACAACGCCCTTACCATGCCGGAACGCGAGCAAAGAGAACGCATCCATGGCATGCAGCTAAGACTGAAGCGTTACGATGTGGTCAGCTGGGCGAATGATTTCATGGAAAGGCTCAAAGACATTAAAAATCTACAGGTGAATCTTATGGGAAAGAAAATTACGGGACCAACGCAGCAAAGAATCCAGGATGAATATATTAAAAGTAACGCCCGCCTGATTTTTCTCGATTATGACGGCACCCTGGTTCCCTTCGCCCCCACGCCCGATGGGGCGCGTCCGGATAGGGACGTCCTCCAGATTCTCCGCGCCCTTTCTCAAGATCCGTGTAACGAAATCGTGCTCATCAGCGGAAGAGAGAGAAAAACCCTGGAAAAATGGTTCGGAAAATTAAACATCGGACTAATCGCCGAACATGGGGTTTGGCTGAAGCCCATATCCAAGGATTGGAGCACCATCGGGCCTCTTCGACAAGACTGGAAGGAAAAAATCCGACATCTCCTCGAACATTACGTTGATCGCACCCCCGGCTCCCTTCTCGAGGAAAAAGATTATTCCCTGGTGTGGCATTATCGGCAAACGGATCATGATCTGGCGCAGATCAGGGTTCAGGAACTCAAGGACGCCTTTATCCAGATGGCGGAGAATCTGAACCTCGAGATCATGGATGGAAACAAGGTTCTTGAAATAAAAAGCGCTGGAATCAATAAAGGAGTCGCCGCCCTTCGCTGGATCAGACACCGTCCGTGGGATTTTATCCTGGCGATTGGAGATGATATCACGGATGAAAACATCTTTTCGGTTCTCCCGGATGCAGCGTTTTCCATAAAGGTTGGACTCCAGCCGTCGCTTGCGAAATTCTTCCTCGAATCTTTTCGGGAAGTGAGATTACTTCTGAAAAAATTATACAAGAATCAAAAGGAGGCTTGATCGCGATGTCTGATACCTTCGAGATCATTCACGGTTTCCTTCTCACAAAATTCCTCGATAATTCAATCAAGGATTACGTCATATCAATCGCCATCATAGTTTTGGGGATTGCGGTAATCCGGTTCATCAAGAAAACCGCCATGTCCCGGTTGAAGACCTGGGCGGAAAAAACCAAAACGGATTATGACGATTTTTTTATCTATGTCGGGGAAAAAAACCTGATTCCCCTTTGTTACTTCGGCGTTGTTTATATCGGGATCAGGGGGTTGTCCCTTCATCCTGTCATCGGGAAGACAATCCGCATCTCCGGCATTACCATTTTTACCTACCTTGCCGTAAAATTTCTGATCGCCTTTGTGGAATTTGTCATGAAGAAACACTGGCTGAAGAATTTGGAACCCGCCTCATCGACAAAAGTGGAGAAGACCTTCCCCGCCATTCGCATCAGCATCTGGATTCTTGGAACCGTATTTCTTCTGGATAACCTGGGATTCCAGATATCCACGGTCATAGCGACCCTGGGCATCGGCGGCGTCGCGGTCGCCCTGGCGGCTCAGGCGATTTTGAAAGACCTCTTCAGCTACTTCGCCATCCTGTTCGACCGCCCCTTCGAGCCAGGCGATTTCATCATCATCGGCGATTTCATGGGAACTATCGAACATGTCGGAATTAAAACCACTCGCATTAGAAGCCTCTCTGGAGAACAGCTGGTTTTCTCCAATTCCGACCTGACCGATTCCCGCATCCGCAACTACAAGCGCATGGCGCGGCGCCGCGTGGTCTTCAAGATCGGCGTCACCTATCAAACCACGCAGGAACAGGTCGAAAGCATTCCTGGCATCATCAAATCCATCATCGATTCAATCGAAATGGCGACTCTGGATCGCGTTCACTTTGCATCGTTCGGCGATTTCAGTTTGGTGTTCGAAATTGTTTACTATGTGGAATCCAGCGAATATAATATCTATATGGATATACAGCAACAGATCAATTTCAAATTGAAACACGAATTCGAGGCGCGCAGCATCGAATTCGCCTATCCCACGCAATCGCTTTTCCTCACCCACGCGAACAATCCCTTGAAGGAGGCCGTATCATGACCCGCCTTGAAGAGTACCGCGCCATTGTTGGAGACGAATATATTCACGATCTTTATCAGAAGGCGAAAAAACTCTATCACAAGCACATTGTGCATATCAATTCAACATTCCAGGGGGGCGGAGTTGCGGAAATGCTCATCGCCCTCGTTCCCCTGATGAACGACACCGGTTTTGACGCCGGGTGGCGGATTCTTCATGGCAATCCCGATTTTTTCTCCATTACGAAAAAATTTCACAACGGACTTCAGGGAGAACAGATCAACCTCTCGGATATGAAAAAGCAAATCTATGAAAAAACCAATTATTCCTTTTCCCGATACACGCATCTGGATCATGACTGCATCGTGATTCACGATCCCCAGCCCCTTCCCATAATCAAGTTTTACAGGAAGCGGCAACCCTGGATCTGGAGATGCCACATCGATCTCTCTCACCCCGATCCGGAACTCTGGAATTTCCTCAAGGGATTCATCCTCAAATACGACGTCGTCATTATCTCCGATGAAAAATACAGGAAGAAAGACCTTCCCGTTGCCCAGAGGATCATCCGTCCCGCCATCGATCCCCTCTCCCCCAAGAATATGAATATAGGGAATGGAACCATATCCAGGTTTCTCAAAAAATTCGATATTCCAACGGATAAACCCATCCTCACGCAGATATCGCGCTTCGATAAATGGAAAGATCCCAACGGCGTGATCGAGGTATTCAAACTCGTAAAGGAAGTTATTGATTGCCGCCTCGTTTTGTGTGGCAGCATGGCTTCCGACGATCCCGAGGCGCTCAGAATCTTCGAGAAAATCGAGCAGAAGGTTCAGCGTTACCGCGCCAATAAAGACATTATACTTTTAAATGCGGAAAACAACATTCTGGTGAATGTTCTTCAAAAAACCTCTTCCGTGATCATCCAGAAATCCATCAAAGAGGGATTCGGTCTCACCGTAACCGAGGCGCTCTGGAAGGAAACGCCCGTTGTCGCCTCCAATGTGGGAGGCATTCCCCTTCAGATCAAGGATGGGGAAAACGGTTTTTTACTCGAACCGAACGACGAACGGGGATTCGCAAATAGGATTGTGGAAATTCTTGAAAATCCCGATATGGCAAGGGAACTCGGCAAAAAAGGAAAGGAATATGTTCGAAAGAATTTCCTGATCACCCGCCTCCTCATGGATTATCTCGACCTCCTCCGCGAGGTGTTGCAGTAACAAGCGGGGGAACCTTTAAAAGTAAAGAAGTGTGGCTCAAAGAATGGGGTCAGACGCCATAATAAGTGTAATAAAGCCTTTTTGCGATTTTGGTAAAGTAAGCACGCCCTTGTTCCCAATCCACTTCTCTAACTGATTTTTAAATAAAGATGTAACTTGATTTGAGAAAAAATTGTCGTATATCCTTCATTACACTCATTATGGCGTCTGACCCCAAAAGACTCAGGATAGTTTCAAGGATTTTTATAGAGTATGAAGGTCAAACGCTATTTCATTTCGCCAGGTATTCGGTAACCGCCTGCATCACCTTTGCCCGGTTTTCGGCGCCGACGACGCACTCGAAGGGAAAGCCAAACACCACCACCTTGCGGGGTTTTTGCATGGCAGTGGCTGCGCTCCAGCCGTTTTCCCGGTATCGCAAGATGGTCTCCGAGGTCTCGAAATCCTTTACGCCCTTCGGCGCAACCGCAGGCTTGATGGAATCCGGCAACTCCACGCCGTAAATTCCATCCTCGCCAATTCCTGAAGAAATATGAAACTCCGGCAGAACGTTGAACGAACTTTCCGGCGCGGGCAAGACATCATTCGTTTTGCATCCGTGATTCGTGGTCCAATATATCTTGAGCGTTTCCTCCAGGAACTTTTTGTCCTGCGCGGTCGCCGTATCCGCTCCCGCAAGATCAGTCGCCATGTATGCGCCGGAAAGGAAAATCGCCCCGCCCTGTTTCAGATATTCTGAAATCAATTCCTGATCCCCTTGTTCCAGCGCCTTGAAATCCGTTTTCATTTTATCCGGCGCCCCTTCTTCGTTGAAACCTTTGGGAGGCTCGGTGGTTCGCTCTTCTCCCAACAGCCAATCCACAAGCGGATAAGTCTTCAAATCAACAAGCCCCTCACGAACCGCCTCATCGCTCGCGCAGTCGAACCCCCAACCAGCCTTTGCCAATGCTGCGCCATGTCGTATCGAAAAGTCGAATGTGTTTCCCAGTTCGAGTTTTGTCTCCAGGTCGCCTGATGACGCCCCATGCCCGGGGGCGTCATTGGTGCGGAATTTCGATTTCGGATCATAATCCCACATATCGCCCGTAAGTCCGTAGTTCGCCATGTATCCCACCCCTTTATCAATCCGGTCAAAACCGGAATGTCCTTCCTTGATAATGTATGATGGTGGGGCGAGGCGATCGAAGGCATTGATAATCAGGCAGCGCTTCTTTTCTGAAGCGCCTCTTCCGGTTTTTACGCATAACGCTTCCGAAGGAAAACTTTTTCCTCCCGCGTTGTACGCTGCGATGCGGAAGGAATACACGGTATCCGGATCGAGTTTTTCCGCGATAAAGCGCGGCTCCCGGGTAAGGACGCCTTCATCGAAATCCGACAAGGATTCGTCTTCGCCGGTTCGTTTATACACGATATATCCCTCCGGCATTGCCGAAGGTTCGAGCAGATCGGGCTGCGCCTTCCATTCGAGAAGCGCGGATGTTTCCGATTGACGCGTGATCCGGAAATGCGTGGGCGCCAGGGGCTGAACAACAGGTTCATAGCCGTTTTTAAAGGCGATGAATTTCAGCATAGCCTTGTAGATAGCCCGCGAAATGTCAAACCGGAAACGCGGATCAAGCCCGTATTGCATGTCATGAAAATTCTGATGCGCCAGGAGCTCCAGAAGGCACGACGGCATATTCCCCCTCCTGTCTTCGCTGAAATCCATATCGCGCAGTTGCCGTCTTGTCCAGCTGCCTGTATATTTTGCGCGGGCTGTGTTCACGATCTCGGATTGGAGCATATCCGCAAACATACGGTTGTTCTCGAGGCGATCTTCTCCATTGGGGAAAGTGGTCAGATTGTCGTCATCCCTTACCCTGTAAACCGTGAGCGTTCCCACGATGCCGTCCTTGATGCCGGCGTCGGTATGAAATGAAAAATAGAGATCAACGGGAATCTTGAGTCCCGGGAAATTTCGATCCTTGTTTGGTCCATACGGCGCCCCTTTCAGGTAATTGGCGTATTCCGCGCGGCATACGTAATCCTCGGTATAATCGGGGTCTTCCGGTCCCCGTGAGCGGAATCCCAGTTTATAAACCAGTTCCGGTTTGGCGCCTGCGTACTGGAGCCAGTAACGCGAGCCCTCGCAGTATCGGGGGTATCCGCTGGTTTTCCCCCCCCGGATGATGTCGCCCATGCCGCCTCCGAATTTCACGCAATCAGC
>JAFGFK010000371.1 GCA_016931135.1 Candidatus Sumerlaeota bacterium
ACCAGATCGTGTTTATCGCCATGCAAATCCTTGACGTGATCCTGCAAAACCGCCTCCTGTTTGAATCCGAGGGATTTCAGCATCATGATGATATAAGTCTGCGATCCCATGATTTCTCCCATGACTTTCTCGAGTTTCAAAGCCATGGCAAGGGAAAACAGTTCCTTGATCATGTTGAATCCAAGACCCTTGCGGCGATAATCCTGGCTGACCGCCAATCTGATTTCTCCCACATGACGCGACCAGCCATGGGTCTGCATGAGAAGCGTGGAATCCGCAATGATTTTGTAATCTTTGACGGCAATAACAGGAATGACGCGGTTATAATCAAGGTGTTTCGCCCACCTGTGAATGACCTGGGGATCTGTAACATCCTCTTTTAAAAAGAGGCGGTCATTTTCCGGCATCCCATGATAGAATTGCAATAGATCGGATTCGTCGGCGGGAGTCATGAGCCTTAAAATGATGTCTTCGCCGTCATTCAATTTGACGATCTTGGGAAACGTTTTCAGAATTTCTTTTTTTTCCATATCGGCACGCTCGCGGATTAAAATATAAATATGTATTTCGGATTTTTCCTCAGCTGGCAAGGAGATTTTTCATGAGACCCGGTATCTCGCCCGGGCTCGATGCTACGGGAACGCCGACTTCGCCGAATGCCTTGATCTTCGCCTCCGCCGTGCCCAGGTTGCCCGATATGATGGCTCCGGCGTGTCCCATGCGCTTTCCCGAAGGAGCGGTTCTCCCCGCTATAAACGCAACAACGGGTTTTGTGAAATATTCCCTGATAAATTCCGCTGTTTCCTCCTCCTGGGTTCCTCCGATCTCCCCTATCAAAACCACGCCTTGCGTTTCCGAATCTTCCTGAAACAGCTGCAAAAGATCGATGAAACCGGTTCCCACAACCGGATCGCCGCCGATGCCGATGCAGGTCGATTGCCCCATTCCTGAGCGCGTCAATTCATAAACCACCTCGTAAGTGAGCGTTCCGCTTCTCGATATGACGCCGACGCCTCCGGGTTTGTGAATCGCCCCCGGCATGATGCCCAGCTTGGATTTCCCCGGGGAAATAATGCCCGGACAATTGGGTCCGATCAGCCTTGTTTCTCTCCCTTCCAGGGATTCTTGAATCCGGATCATATCCAGAACAGGAATGCCTTCCGTGATGCACACGACAATCTCGAGTTTTGCCTCGATCGCCTCTTTCATGGCGGAAGACGCGAAACGCGCGGGGACAAAAAGAACCGTAGCCTGGGCGCCGGTTTTATCCTTTGCCTCATTAACCGAATTGAATACCGGAATGCCCTCGACCTCGCTCCCCCCCTTTCCCGGAACAACTCCGCCAACAACCTTTGTTCCGTATTCCCTCATGGAAAGGGCGTGAAAGGAGCCGTCTCTTCCGGTGATTCCCTGAACAATAACCCGCGTTTTCTCATCAATCAGAATACTCACTTTTTCACCGCTTCCTTTTTTGCCAGTTCTACCGCCTTTCGGATCACATCCGGCATGGTCTTTTCCGTAACAAGATCCGTTCCCTTGAGAATCTCCGATGCCTTGTCTTCATTGGTTCCGGTAAGTCTTACGCAGACAGGAACGGGAATTTTCATGCTTTGCGTCGCCTTGATAATGCCCGAGGCGATATCGTCGCATCGGGTTATGCCGCCGAAGATATTGATGACGATCGCCTTGACGCGCGAATTGGAAAGGATGATCTTAAGTGCATTGAGCACTTTGTCCGGATTGGAACTGCCTCCCACATCGAGGAAGTTTGCGGGTTCGCCTCCTGCGGTTTTGATCATATCCATAGTCGCCATGGCAAGCCCGGCGCCATTGACGATGCAGCCAATATCGCCATCGAGCGCAACAAAGCTGAGTCCGCAGTTTTTCGCCTCGCGCTCCCTGGAATCCTCCTGGGATGGATCGCGCATCTGTTCCCATTCCGGATGGCGAAAAGCGGCGTTATCGTCGAAATTGATCTTGGCATCGATGGCGATCAGATTGTTCTGATCGTTCAATACGAGCGGATTGATCTCGATGAGCGCGCAATCCATTTCGACAAATATCTTGTAGAGGCGGGCGATGATATCCGAAGCCTGTGCGGCAAGTTCCGGCTCCGGGTAGATATTGGACGCCATGCTTTCAAAGATGTCTCCGAGCTGCCCATTGGAGACATCGATAGGAATTTTATAGATGACTTCGGGTTTTTCCTTTGCGAGTTGTTCGATCTCGATTCCGCCTTCGGAGGTTCCGATCAGAACAGGGCGTTTTGCGGAACGGTCGATCGTGATGCCGAGGTACGCTTCTCTCCTGATCTCTTCGGCTTTATAGGCAAGAACCTTGGATACCTTCAAGCCCTTGATGGACATACCGAGAATCAGGGAGGCTTTTTCTCTTGCCTCATCAGCCGTTTTCGCCATTTTGACCCCGCCTGCTTTCCCGCGACCTCCGGCGTGCACCTGGGCTTTGAGGATGATGGGCGCTGCGATTTCCTTTGCAAGAGAAAACGCCTGATCCGGCGTTTCGAGCACTTCGCCTTTCACTGCGGGAATCCCGTAACGCTCGAACAGCTGCTTCGCCTGGTATTCATGAATATTCATTATGACTTTTACTCAATCTCGTAAAACTTATTTTTGCTCAAAATAAAAAGCTGTCTTTTTCATCTCAAAAAGGGCGGAGCTGTCAACAACAAATTTCCAGTTGGATAATAATGGCATCTCTGATTCGTGTGAATTCGTGTGATTCGTGGTTAAAATTATTAAAGCGATACGATTACAAGGAAAGCATTTCAGATATGAACCACAAAAAAATACTTTTTCTTTATCTTTTATAATAAGTATTTGATGGATTTTTTTGTGGTATGAAGGCGGGTTTGTCGATTATACCCAGGCTTTTTATTTTCTACCACGAATCACACGAATTTTCACGAATCTGACATTTTAGTACCAACAGCGAGGTAAAGAAAACCTGTATAAACAGTGTCTCTACTTCTATCAGGATGATTTAAATCAAGTAACTCTGTGGTTTTCATTATTTCTCTCTTTGTTGTCTATTATAACCAAAACATTTAATATGATTTAACAACTGTTTGATATCTTTATTGTATAAGAATTATCAACCTATCCATTCGTATTTCCTTCTTTCAGATCATATTGCACATCCTGTGAAAATGGAGCCCTTAGTATATCATTTGAAATTTCCCTGTATAGAAATTTAAGAATATCCAAAGAACGACCATTATAAATAATTTCTTGTCTGAAATTTTGATGTTCAGTATCCACATTTTGCGTCTTTGTTAGTACCGGCACCGGCTTTGGAGTGAACATGATTGGACCATTCCAATGAAACTTTATTTTATTAGAGTCGCGCTGGTTAACCGCGATGCCTCCATAATTCATTTGCGTACCTAGTAGAGAATCATAAACAAGAAGTTAATCAGTAGTATAGTATAACCACTTTCTATCACGCATTGTTGCCTTGAGAATACCTGGTTCTAACGAAATCTTTTTTGTAAGAAAACCATCACCAGCAGAGATGTGATTCTCTAAACGGAGAGCATTAAAAGTGTAAATCCTTCCCTTATTAACAAGGGTATCTCCAAGTTCTGCGATTTTCTCTTCATTAATTTTGGGAATATCAACAACTGTCAATTTAGGCGTGATAAACTGCATTGGCGTTGCACATCCCAAAAGGAATAACCCGATAAGAAATACCATTAGATATTGTTTAATTATCATAATAATTATTTCCCTTCTATTTGTTTTTCATCCTCTTCTCGGAAATAACCTCATCTACTATACCTATTAATTCCTTTACGTTCTCTTCGGCTCTTATATAATCATCAAAATCATGAAAAGAACTGTTTCTCTCTGGATATTTCTTATCCAATTCCGACAAAAGATTAATACCAGTACACACAACAGAGTCTAAGCTAATATAGTATGTTAATAGGGCCATCTCAATGTAATTATCTAAATTACCTTCTAGAATATTAAGATATTCTGATCTTTGCTTCTCACACGCGATGATTCGCCGACGATATTCATCCAAGGCATTCACAATGCTTGGTTCAAGTGAACCAAGATTATCCCCGGATGGGAGTGTAACTGTGGGTGAATATATGAGATTAAAAGTCGTTGGAGTATAAGTAAATTTCTTTTTCATGATTTGATTCCGAATCCCAACTGTTGTACTGATTGTATAGTGAAGATCATTTGTTACTGTTGCTCGAATCAACTTAGCTAAGGATATCCGCTGTATTCTCTCGGATCTAATCTGAAATATGTAAGATGCACCTATACCTAATAAAAAACTCAAAACAGCAATAAAGATATTTAAACTTATCTGGAATCGTTTTTCTTTCATTATAAGCTCATTTTAAACATAAAGAGTTATTTATCTTATCAATCAATAACCTCAGGATATTAATAAACATTGGGTTTATGTGTCAATAATAGAAATTATTTCTTCGTGGTCTTCGTGTCTTCGTGGTGAAAACATCTTATTCCCTTTTAAACGCGAATATCAATCCCACCACCAATGCAGGAACTGCGACGGCGCAAGCATCGACATGGAAGGCAAGGCAGCTGCGGCAGTAAGTAAACGGGAATGCTTTATTGTTCGCGTACGAATACCAACTGATAAATAAATAGTTTTAATAATTAACGACAGATTTATAACGTCAAGTGTATTTTTTAAGAATGAAAATATTTCAGATACAATATGCAGGACAATTATTTTCAATCCTGTTCATCTGGATTCTTGCTTCAATATCGCTTCAATCTGTGGTTCCAGATCAGACAATTCAATAGCGACAATATCCCATACAATATCCAGATTAACACCAAAATAGTGGTGAATGAGCCTGTCTCTTATCCCTGCCATGCCTTTCCAGGGCAAATCGGGATATTTTCCTCGTATTACTTGAGAGAGATTCTTGGTCGCTTCCCCAATGATTTCCAAATTACGGATGACAGCGTCCTGTGTCTTTATATCTGTAAGGAAGCGGTCACAGGTCATTTCATCCGTGAACATCCTTATCCGACGCACAGACTCTCTGATATCCTTCAGTAAGTCGCAGTCCGCTCGATTAGACATACACCACGCTCTCCCTGATACTTTCGGCAATTCCCTCTATCCTGATTCCCTGAATACCAGCCGGAGTAATAACATCAACGCTTTTACCCAATATACTCTCAAGATATTCCGAGAATTCCGCAAAACGAAATCCTATGGGACGATCAAATTCCACGATAATATCAACATCGCTGGTCTCTGCAGGCGAATCTTTCACATAAGAGCCAAACAAACCTATTCTTTTAACGCCAAATTCTGAAGCCAGAAAGGGGCGGTTTTCTTTCAAAATCATTGTAATTTTATCCTTTGTCAACATTACATACTCCTTTTTATTTACACAATCCTTCCTTAGATGGCTGAGGATTTATTCTTTTTGTCTCGCGCCATCACGAGGATTTGTCAATGAATCATCTTAAAGAAGGATCATAAGAAACTTTGATCTTTTGCGTCAAGACCAGATTTGCATATTTCCCCACAGTAAATTCATGGGGTGAAACGGTTAGAATTTTTGGGATCGGATTCCATCTGAATCTATCTCTATCTTGAGAAATTTTTTAGTAATGGTTAATTGTCCCGCCATGGGCTGGATTACAATACTATAGACTTCCCATCAACGCATCCGATCAACGCAAGGGTTAGATCATTTTTTTCCCTTAATTGGATTTTTTAATATCCTCCAGCGCCTTACCTGCACGAATGACATCACGCATGCCTTCGAGCAACTCTGAAGGTTCCTTTTCCATTGATTTGCGGCCAAACTTTCGCATCGCTTCTATGAAAGGTTCTGCGTTCCTGCCGAATCGCTTACGCAGGTCATTTCTTAAATCATCACATAATTGTCCAAAACAAGAGGGACTTTTCAGAAGAACGAGGCTGCATCCTTTCTTCGTGTGAAATCTGCAGAGTCCGTTTCTGGATACAAGGTCTCCGCCATTCTCCACGGACTCCATTTCCTGAAGACGCACGATTGCTTCAGGCATGGAGCGGCTTGCCTCTTCCGGAAAATTGCAGCAACCATACTCCAGGCTGCGGGGGCATTGGGCGCAATACTCTCGCGTGAGGCAATTCAGCAGGCGGTCCATCTCGCAAGCAAGTTCCAGGTATTCCTGAATCATACCCTTGAGAGGTTCTTCCAGATATTCTATTTTATCGAAAATTATCATGATTAATACCTCTCAATCGAGTCCATGAAGGGCGATTGCAATGGCGCCCAGGAGAGCAGTATCATGCCCGAGGCGGCTCAAGCGCACCTGGGGAGCAGGTACAATGTGGAGTCGTTTCTCCATTTGCTTTACAGCTGCTGCAAGAAGAGGCTCTCCCCCGCCAATCGCCACTCCCCCCCCAAGAACGATGACATCGGGAAGATATACGGCGGAAAGGTTTCTAAGCCCCTGCCCAAGGTTGTATGCCACCTCTTCCCATTCCTGCTGGCTCAGTTTCTCTGCCGGTTTCTCGTAGATGCGCCGGATGCCATTGCCTGAAACCAGCGCCTCCAAACAGTCGCCTGCGCCGCACTCGCAAACCACCCTTTCAGGATAAGAACATTGAAAGTTTATGGATTGATGTCCTATTTCCGGATGACCTCCATCCATTCCCCGGAAGATTTTTCCATCGATGAGAAATCCGCCACCCATTCCCGTACTGAGAGTCAGATAAAGGAAGCGAGGCGCACGTTCATCGCCAAAATGATATTCCCCAAGCGCTGCAACATTCGTATCCACATCCACGAAAAAAGGGCTCTTCCATCGCTCTTCCATGATGGTTTTCAGGGGGACATCCCTCCACTCCGGTTGATGGAGCGGCGACACAATCCCCTTCTTCCAATCGAGGGGACCTCCAATAGCTGCCCCCATGGATGTAATCTTCCTACCTTTGGAAACTAAAGCGATCATCCGGTTCAGCGCATTTAAACCATCATCGAGGCTTTGAGGCGTTGGTTCCTGTATCCGATCGAGAATCCTGCACTGAGCATCGGCGCTGGCAACAAGGAATTTCGTTCCCCCTATATCGAGCCCAACATAAACAGCAGCATCGTTTTGATCCGATAAAGTCATAAGTTTAAATTCTCTTCCTCAAGGGACGATTAAGGATTCTATAATGCTCCCCTATTCTCAAGCCAATGCAGATTTACAAGAATCCCGGATTAGTATTCATGTCAAAGAAAATATCGATACTATAATCACATCTCATTCCATCTGTTCCGGATTCGACATCCATCCGGTAAACAGGATACTATGGCTTTCATTGTGTACAATCATGAACAGAAAAGGATGATCGGCGTGGAACTGAGCAGGAATGGATCGAGAAACAGCCTGGCACCCGAACGAGAAATGTACCGTGCCAGTTGCCGCTGCAGCTTCTGTTCCCTCCTCATGTACATCAATATATGCGCTATGAAAAATTTCGCTGATGAAGATTCGGAAGGCATCAATTTTCTTGATAATCATCCTGTCAAAATCGGCATTATAACAATCGAACGCCGATTTTACCCCCATTGCCGACAAAGCGTCCCTTGCCCGTGAATAACTTTTCATTTCAAACCTGGGGAGGAGTACGTCAACCTCATGAAGAAAAGCTCTGTTTTTAAGTCCGGTTATTTTATCCATTGTCATGCCATTGATTAATTCCGCAATGGTCATGCATTCAATGGGCAGGATGATGTACATCGAATACTGGTTGTCAACGTAGGGAATTTCGAGAAACTTTAAATGCTCGTCGTTTGAATAGGGCAAAAGAGAACATTGATGCATCATCATTGTTTCAGATATTCTGGAGTTGTCGATATGGAAATCGCGTTTGCGTGTGGATTCTTTGTCGAATTGACTGCCCCAGTCAGCATTGAAATAAACAGTATCAACCGTAACAAGGGCTGGTTCAATAATAAATATGAAGCGGCTTCTCGACTTGAATGCGTCCGGATCAACGATTTCGCGTATCTTTCCGCGAGTTTTTTCAGATACCCATTTATTGATGTCATTACTCGCCCGTTCCCTATGTTTAAATTTCACATAATGGAGAGACGCTTCAAAGGCATCCTGCGCATCCCTTTCATATTCCTCCCGAAAATCGGCATAAGTTTCATCCAGCCAAAGGGAATCGGCCATGATTAAATCAATCCGTTCATGCTTGTCAGAGTTGCTAAGCTGGCGGCGTAATATTTTAATATCCTTCAGCAATTGCTCATTTTCATCCGGAAAGTGAAATACCTTTCTCAATTCTCTTCTTGTATCTCCTCCACTTGCGATGTAACTCATAGCCAATCCATGGAAAACGCTCTGAGGAGACAGTATCGCGTTTGCAGGCGGATCATCTCCCTTTGCATAATGCCTTAATAAATCGATTGTAAATTCATTGATGCGTTTACTGATATCCGGAGTTTCCGAACCGGTTTCGCGCGAAAAATCAGTTCCCAAAACCAGCAGCAGCATGAAGGCGTAAAGAAGAGCCCGAGAAATTTTAATAAAATGTAAATATTTCATTCAGTTCGCCTCCCAATAAAATAAATCCTTCAAAATACATTACCACAACAGAAAAGACTTTTCAGAAAAACGAAAGAGTCTATCAATCGAATAAAAGTCGCACTCCGCAAAGAAAAGTTTGAAGTGTGAAGTTAGAAGTGTGAAGTAAGGTATGAATGATAATTTGAAAATTCCGCACTCCTCACTCCGCATTCCGCATTCCGCATTTTTACCCTCCGTAGTTAAACCTCGGGTTTAACGAAGGAGGGCGCATTCCAAAATCGGCTGCGCCTCGGTTCCATGTTATCATCCCTTGAGCGCGCCGGCAGTCATTCCCTGGATGAACTGGCGCTGGAACAGCAGGAAGGCGACGATAAGCGGCGCGGTTATGAGAACGCCGCCCGCCATCATCATACCATAAGGGGTGCGCAGCTCTCCGAGCAGCATGTAAATCATCAGCGGCATGGTGTACATGCTTTCCGTGCGAAGAACGATAAATGCCATCATGAGATTGTTCCAGGATCTGATGAGCGTCAGAATTCCCAAGGCGGCAAGAACGGGTTTGGAGATTGGAAGAACAACGCGGGCGTAGATGCCGAATTCGCTGCAGCCGTCGATGCGCGCAGCCTCCAGCAGCTCGTTTGGAACCTGGGACATCATGCTCTGTCGCATCCAGAATATCCCAAAGGCGCTTGCAGATCCCGGGATAATGAGCGCCCAGAATGTGTTCACCATCTTGAGTTTCGTCAGAACGATGAATACCGGAATGGTGGTGACCGCGCCGGGAATCATCATGGTTCCCAGCACGCAAGCGAACAGGAACTTATTCCCCGGGGCGCGCGGGTATTTGGCAAAAGCAAATCCTGCAAGCGAGCAGAAGAATAATGTCAACGCAACATGCCCGAAAGCGATAACGCATGAATTCAGGAAGGCGCGCAGAATCATCGTGTGATGAAAAACATCGCGGAAATTATCAAACGTGGGGGGGAAGGGAAACATGTTCGGTGGAATCTGGAAGATTTCCTCGCGCGTCTTGAATGAGGAAATCAGAAGCCAGTAGAACGGGCCAAGAAAAACCACTGCCGCGAGAATCAAAATACCGCCCCGGAGAATCTTTTCGAGGCGAACGCGCATCGATATGCCGCCCCGGCGCGCCAGGCGGCTGCCAGTGATTTGTTTGCTTTGTGTGTCTTGTATGGGCATCATCACCACCTATTGGATCGCCATTTCCGACTTGCGCCATCGCAGGATCACGAGTGTCATCATAAATACAACAACAGCGACGATGTATGCAGCCGCTGAAGCGTGTCCGAACCTAAAATCGACAAAGGACTTGTTAAAGAGATAAAGCCCGAAATTCATACTGGATGTTCCAGGCCCCCCGTTTGTCAGAACAAAAACTTCATCGAACATATAGACGGTTCCGATGAGAGAGGTGATCGCGCAGAAGACAAGCATGGGGCGCAGGAGGGGAAGCGTGATGTGAATCGCCTCCTGAAACCTCGTAACGCCGTCAATTTTGGCGGCTTCATAGTATTCAACAGGGATGCCTTGCAATCCCGCCAGCATCAGGATCATGTTATAACCCGTCCATCGCCATACCAGAAGGATGGCAATGGAGATTTTGACCCACCTGGAATCCGAGAGCCACGGGATGGGCGGAACAGGTCCCCAGGGAAGGAGGCTGGCAGCGGTCTGGTATATGAAATTGAAGAGCCCGGATTCCGTACCATAGAAGAGCCCGAAAACAATGGCAACGACAACCATGGGGGTAATGCACGGGATGAAAACAGCAGCCCGGAAGAAACCACGGAACGGAACAGCCCGCGAGTTGAGAAGCAGCGCAAAGAAAAATGCCAGAACAAACATGATCGGAACATAGAGAATGCCGATGACGACCGTGTTCCAGAGCGAGACATAGAATGTGCGATCTGCGAAAAGTGTGACGAAATTGTCGACTCCCACATACGTCATGCCAGTAAGACCGTCCCATTTCACAAAAGAAAGAAAAAGGGAGAAGACGAGCGGGTAAACGCCGAAAATGGCAAACAGGATAAAGAAGGGGGAAACAAACAGATAGAAATGACGGTGCTTTCGAACGGTACCCCAGAAGGAATCGGATTGTTTTTTCACAGCCCTTCTCCTTGATTGCTTTCAGGAGCGATGTCGCGCTTGAGTTTACTGTGCAGTTCCCGCTCGATGTCTCTGATGAACTTCTCATCATCCCAGTGAGATGTTGCCCATAGGCTTAATGCCTGGCTGACATAACGCATTGCCTCATTCCAGTCTTTCGTGCGGTTGAGTACGGTTATATCCTCGATGCCTGAAGCGAAGAAGCGGCGGACCTTTTGCCCGCCGAAGAAAGGGTCCGGCTCATCGAAGAAGGGATCGTCGAATGTCGTCATGAGCGCTGGAAAGAGGTCGTGGTCGCGGTAGTTAACCAGTTGCGTTTCCCGGGTACAAAGCGCGAACTCGATGAATTTCCAGGATTCCTCCTTGTTTTTGCCCTGATCGGGAATGGCGAGAACGGAGCCGCCCCAGTTGCTGACGCGAAGTCCGCCGGGTTCGATGGCGGGCAGGCGAAAAACGCCCCAGTTACCAGAGGTCTGTTTGGCGTAGTCCTTGATCGAGGATCCGAACCAGACTGCTATGGGATACGTGGCAATATTTTCTTTGGGAAGCGAGGCGAAGAACTCGTGCGAGAATACCCCGACGTCGGCTCGCGCACTGGATTGCATCATTCTGCGAAGAACGCGAAGGACCTTTCGGGTGGCGGGGGAATCGATATCGATTCTCCCCTGTTTGTCGAAGATTCCTCCCCGTGCCTGCTGGATAAGCATTTCAAAATAGGAGCCCATGCCGCCGACAGAAACGGGAAAGAGTTTTGTTCTGCCGCCGGATAACTCGTAGATGCGTTCTCCGAGGGCGATATAATCCTCCCACGTTTCGATCTCATCGATGTCCGCAGAATATTTTTTGAATATGTCGCGTTTATAGAAGATGGCGCATGGGCCCATATCCCACGGGATGGCGTAAACCCTTCCTTCGTGAACGCAGTTTGCCCAGAAAGCCGGGGAAAACTGCTTTTCGTATGGTTCGGCGACAGAAGTCAGGTCCATGAGGCGGCCGCTCGCAACGTAGTAGGGCGCTTCAGCGCACTGCAATTGAGTTACATCCGGGGCGCCGACGCCTGAGATGAGAGAGAGCATAAGGCGTGACTGGAGCCTCGTACCGGACTGGACGACTTTAGCATCGATGTGCGGGTACTTCTGTTCGAAGGCCGGTGTGGCAGCATCAAGGCACTTGGCAGCCACGTTCCAGCTCCAGATATCGATGCGCGTGGACACCGGGTTGCGTCGTAGCAAATCGGCTGCTATGCAACAGATACAAAGGCAAAAGGATACTGCAAGCCCGATTAATATCCGGGCGACGCGCCTGGTCGTGTTCTTCATACGGATATTTAAATCCTTTACCCAAAGGCTGATTTACATAAATTCAGTTTTCTTCTTCATGTCAATATCAAAAATGAAAGGTTCCAAGAAGGGGTCTCGCTCCGCGTTCCTGAGGGAAGGAAATATTTCCATTGGATTCAGTGTGTGGAAGGAATGGGAGGCGTTGCGGGAGGCGCCGGTGCCCGCCCCTCAAGAACAACATCGGCTGTGATTGCGATTGCAGACTCGGATTTATGAAGGGATACGCCGTTACCTGGTGTGGGAAGCGTTGCATCCCTCATTTTTTGCTCCTCATTCTTCCCTGGTTCGCTTTCCCGCTGCTTCAAGCCGCCTGCAGTCCATCGGATAGCATTGAGAAGCCAATGATTCAATTCCGGGGTGAGTTCCGGATGGGGCCCGAAAGCCACCACCCTGCCTTTTCCGAACGGCGCGGCAATCACAGCATCGCGGCCGGTCATCATGCCGGTTGGGTCTCCCTTTGCCGCCATATCCGTTACATATCGAACCAGGGGGGTATAGTCGGGCATTGTTTTGAGGCTGCGGGGAGCGAAGATGGGACCATTCTGGAACCACATCTTCCGCAGCGACTCCTTTTCTTTCATGCCAAGCGCCTTCACGGTGATGAACGCCTCTCCGCGCGCCCAGTGTTCGCCATCCCAGCTCAGGGCGTTGACCAGCTCGATGGCGCTG
>JAFGFK010000372.1 GCA_016931135.1 Candidatus Sumerlaeota bacterium
CCTATTTTCAATGTTGACTTTCCCATTCATGAAGGGAAGATTTTATCTCAATTTTTTTATTTAACCACGAATCTTCATAAATCCGCGCGAAGAAAAATTCGCGTAAATTCGCGTGATTCGCGGCATAAAAAAGGAGAAGGATCATGATCAATCCACGCATGGATGAATTTATGAAACATTTCGCCCATACCGGGCTTACGTTTGACGATGTAAGCATGATGACGCAATATGCGGATTTCCTTCCCTCCGAAACCAAACTTGGCGCCAGGCTTACGCGGAATATCCGGATGAACATCCCGTTTATTTCCGCTGCCATGGATACGGTAACGGAATCCGATATGGCGATTGCCATGGCGCTCCTGGGCGGCATAGGCGTCATCCATAAAAACCTTCCTCCTTACGATCAGAGAACCCATCTGAAACGGGTGAAATATTACCTGAACGGCTTTCTGAAAAAGGCGCGCACCCTTACGCCCGATCATACCATACTGGATATCAAAAAACTCAAAGAAGAAAAGAAATTTACCTTCTCCAGCTTTCCCATCCTCGATGAAAATCATAAACTCGTCGGCATCATCACGAGCCGCGAATTCAAATACTGCGATGATCCGAACATGCGGATGCGCGATATCATGATACCGAATCCCATTACAGCGCCTACGGGTACCACTATCGAACAAGCTTATGAAATCATGAAAAAAGACAAGATCAGCATCCTCCCTATTGTGGATCAAAACGGAATTTTTGACGGGATGTATTGTTTCAAGGATGTTCGCGACATCCTGCAATCGAGCCATCCGGATTACAACCTCGATGACAAACACCAGCTCCGGTGCGGCGCAGCGGTTGGTCCCAAGGATTACGAACGCATCGAATGTCTGATGGAATCGATCTGCGATCTCCTGGTTGTGGATACGGCGCATGGGCATACCCAGGGGGTGATGGAAATCACCAAGTGGATCAAGAGCCGCTTCCCTCAAGTGGATGTCATCACAGGAAACGTCGCCAATCCCGATGCGGTTCCTGATCTGATCAAAGCCGGCGCCGATGCGATCAAGGTGGGAGTAGGTCCCGGTTCTATCTGCACTACGCGCGTGGTAACAGGCGTCGGCATTCCCCAGATTACAGCCATTTATCAGTGCGCCCATGCGGCGAAAGAAGAAGTCCCGATCATCGCCGATGGCGGCATCCGATACACGGGCGATGTGCCCAAGGCGATTGCAGCCGGCGCTTCATCCATCATGATGGGCGGCGCGCTCGCTGGAACGGATCAATCCCCCGGAGAGAAAATCCTGTACCAGGGAAGAAGATACGTGGTTTACCGCGGCATGGGATCGCTGGAGGCGATGAAGGAACGCATGGGAAGCAGGGAACGGTACGGTCAATCCGATGTCCCGCTCGAAAAACTGATTCCCGAGGGAATTGAAGGCATGGTGCCGTATGCAGGGGATGTAAACGAGGTGATGGGGCAGTTTATCGGCGGGCTCAAGAGCAGCCTCGGATATAACGGATGCAAAACAATACAAGAACTGAGAGAAAAGGGCATCTTCATCAAGGTAACAGAGGCGGGATACAAGGAAAGCCATCCGCACAACGTCACGATTACAAAGGACGCGCCGAATTACAAGATCGAACAGGTGTGAGCAGTGAACAGTAATCAATGAAAAGTGAGCAGTGAGCAGTGAATATAATATTTATAAACGTGATCAGGATGATAACATCTTTAAGATATGGCGCGCCAGGCTTTCCCCGATTTCTACATGGCGAGGAATACTGCCGCTTGTCAGTTCCTCGTAAATATCCTTCAGGTTTTCCTTCAATTCATCAAGAGATTCCCCCTGGGTATGGTATTCCGGAAATTCCTCCAACCAGCCTATCCACATCCCTTCTTCTTCATAATATATGAATCGCTTGCTTTG
Source organism: Candidatus Sumerlaeota bacterium (assembly GCA_016931135.1). Classification (GTDB taxonomy): domain Bacteria; phylum Sumerlaeota; class Sumerlaeia; order MWCT01; family MWCT01; genus JAFGFK01. The sequence continues at coordinate 1,920 of JAFGFK010000372.1, forward strand.
CATATCATTATCTCCTGAAAACAAATAAGTATTAATATATATAATACTCCGGGGTTGCGCAATTCAACAACTATTATAATCCGGATTTAAATTGACTCCATTTATGGATCGTTTCCTGGAGAAGGGTTTCGTTCAAACCCGCGTTGATCAAGGTTTTTTTCGCGCTGTTTATTGTTTCGAGGAAATCGGGTATTTTTTCGGATAGAACGGGAGTAACTTCGTTTTCTTCGAAGATATTCAATAAGGTCTGAAGCGCCAGATTCGCCCATTTTGCGGGAATCTCCGGTTTCCCCAGTTTTTTGATATGGCTGCATCGGAGGGAAAACGTTTTCATGAAGCTGGGAAGAAGGTGTCTCCATCCGGTTGAGATCAAATTGAATAAAATATTCCCCCCGTGATCCAGATCGCATCCCGCCTTATCGTATTTCTTTTGATCGATATATACCAGGGAACGATTAAAAAGGCTAATTTCCAGATTTGGGGAGATTTCCCTTCTTGCTTCCTTTTCCACCAGCGTTTCATAAATCTCAATCGCGCGGTTATAATCACCCAGCGCCCCTTCCAGGTCGCCTTTAGATCTCAAGGCATTACCGCGGTTATTATAACTCAACGCCAGGTCGTTTCTCAGTTCTGTTCTTGCTTCCTTTTCCACCAGCGTTTCATAAATCTCAATCGCGCGGTTATAATCACGCAGCGCCCCTTCCATGTCGCCTTTATAGCTCAAGGTATTACCGCGGCCAATATAACTCCTCGCCAGGTCGTTTCTCAGTTCCGTTCTTCCATTTTTTGTTTCTCGTAACAATAGATCGATGAATTTTCCGTTCAATCGGAGATTTTCCTCCAGGAAACCGAAAAGCATTAACCAATCCTCCGGAGGGTATAAACTCTCCGGGTAATGCTTTGTATAGAAAATATCCATTGCGAAATCCGCATCTTTCGCCTCCAATGCGTGTTCCGTTGCAATTAAAAGGGGGCGGATATCTTCCAGTGTTTGCGGATTTGCGGGAACCTCCCTTTCCTCCCACCATCGGGCGATCTCTCCCAATATCTCTTCCCTCTCCCCTTCACCCAGTTTATCCATGATATGTTTCCGCACAAGGGCGTGCTGTTCCGCAACGTCTCCCTTGAATTCCACAATCTGCCAACGGGAGAGAAGGGAGAGCCTCTTTCTTAAATCTATCTCCGCCATAACCCCCGGATTCGCCAGCATCTCCACAGGGGAGGCAACCAGGGAACAGGCTATGCGGTTTAACAGGGGAAGATATTCCTTATGCCTCTCGAGCGCTTTATCGAGCAAACCTGATAGTTCGCCTTCGAGGGGATTTACCTCCCGCCAATGGGAGACATCGCCTCCATAAAGATCGTATAAGAGGTTCCCTAGTAGATGGATCGCATAAGGGTGGCATCCATAGGATTGCGCTGCGAGTTTCATCTCTCCCTCATCTCCTTTGACCCCGAGATTTTTCAGGAGTTCCAGGGATTCATCCGGGGAGAGGCTTTTGAGTCGTTTGTCGCGTTCGGTACCTGTTCCTATGGTTTTTCTTCGCGCCTGTTCCAGTGAAAAGGGAAGTGCGCGGGTTGTCATAATCAAACGTGCGCCATTCGTCCAACCAGCTGCATCGTGAAAAAAGAGGTCTAAAGCCGGTTCGAATCCGGAACGCTCCGAAGCGGTGGCGTTATCGGAAGCAGCGTCGGGATTTAGCGCCCATAATCTTAACCAGCGTTCCGCTCCATCGAGGATTATCATACACGGGCGGGATCGCAACAGCTCACATAAAAGGCTCGTCCTTTGTTCGGTTTCGGGCAATTCTCTCCTGTCAATGGGATTTCCGGTAAGATAGAGTAGAATCTCATCCAGGAACAGATCGAAGGTATAACCGGAATCATAAGGTCTGCTCCAGAAAAGCCCGATTTCCGAGGCGTCCGGCTTTTTAGTTATCCACCATTCGCCTAAAAGGGAGCTTTTACCCTGTCCCGGCATTCCGATGATAGCGATAACCGGCGCATCGCCCAAAAGGGCGTTTTCGATCTGCTTCAGTTCCGTTCTTCTTCCAGAAAATGGGCGGATGATCTTGGGAAGTCCGGCGTTGATTCTTGGTTTGGGCCACATTATACAGGGGAACCCGGAAATTCTGAGATCATGGATCGCTTTCAGAAGATTGGGGATTTCAGGGGGAAGGGGGCTCGATACCTGGGAAAAGTAATGTTCCAGAACCGTAATTCTATCGGATAAACCTCCCACCAATGTATCGAGGCGCGCGATATCTCCCTGGGAATCGATTACGATTCCGACGAGTCTATTCAATTCATTGAAAACGGTTTCACGGAATTCTGCGTTTTGCGTTTTATGGATATTGAATCGGGCTTCGAGGGTTTTCATCCCCTCCTCGATGGAATCTGTAATTTCCTCTTTGGATATCGCCTCTTTTTGTCTTCTTCCGGAAAGGAGGGCGCTCAAAAGGAATGTGGTTGACGCAACGGCGAAAACGCGCGGATCGCCCCAATTTTCAGGGGGCGCAGTTGAGAGCGCGGCGATAAAGGAATTGATTGCCCCTGTTAACCAATCGAACGTTTTCACAAAAGGTTCCTCCCCCTAATTTAGAAACTTAATTCATAAATAAGGGGTATATTTGCAAGGAAAAAATATGCTCAATAGTATATACAGCGCTTCCCATCATACAGATATTCTTATAATTATGATGGATTTTTATCATGAATGACCCCGCAGGAATCATCCTGCGTTTCCGGAATAGAGTCAGGATGCGCATACAGGATTTTTACAGTGTTTGATCCCGTTTTTCCATGATAGAATTCATACATGCGCCCCAAAAAACTGGGCGCAGTAAAAATATGTTGACAATGAGCAAGTAAATCCTTTAAAAATAATATAGTTAGGTTATGAAATTTCTCTTTTTTGAGTAAATTAAGAGGAAGATCGGACTCCGGTTTTCAAAAAACTCAAAGAGGAAATAAAAATGGGTAAGACTATTGTGATCTCCGATGTGCATTTCGGATACGAAGAATCTACATTAAGAAACAAAATATACTGCGATTTGTTCATTAATAAATTGCGAGAGATCGAAAATATCAATCAGATAATATTACTGGGTGATATTTTTGAATTTATGTTATGTGGGTATAAACAGGCAATCAATGAATCGAAATACTTTTTCAACCAGATTCTCCAATTGGATTCTTTGAAAAAAATTGTTTACATTCCAGGAAATCATGATCATTCCTTTTATTGGCAGCATATATTATTCAACCAATTGATTATTCCTGTAGATCAAGACAATCAATTACATAACAAGGATTTATTGTTCTTGGATTCCTACACCAATAAGGGGAATCGTAATTTCTTGAGATTCATGTTTAATAATAAAGATGTCGAGTTAAAATACCCAATTCACAAAGAGGAAATAAACGGCAAAAAATATCTGTTTTTTCACGGCCATTTTTTTGACCATCTTCAAACCCTGCAAGGCGATTTAATCCAGGCCATAATAGGTAAAATTCAAAAGCCGAATTTGGATCAGTTGTGTATTCTCAACGCTGGACAATATGAAACCCTAACCATTCTCGGACAATGTCACATTGGAAGAAATAAAATGAAAAATATTATGGAAAAGATGGAAAAAAGCAAATTTAAAAAACTCTTTCTGAATTTTTTTGGAATCAACAGCAAACACCCTGAAAAATACGCCCATGAAATCGAAGGATTCTTAAGAGATTTTTGCGGGAAATGGGAGGAAATCTATCCAAACAATGTTTACGACGTACTGGACTATTTTATTTTCGGACATACCCATAAGGCAAACATCGGGACTTTTACTTTGTCTGATAATAAAAAAAAGTCCTATAGTATTAATACCGGTTGCTGGTTTCCACAAGGAAATCGCCAAATTATAGGGAATTTTCTACTCATCGACGAGGATAAGAGTCACCCTGTATTATATAAATTTAAAAAGGACGGAA
>JAFGFK010000373.1 GCA_016931135.1 Candidatus Sumerlaeota bacterium
CGCCAGGTTGTATTGAGCGAGGCGGGTTCTTACCTGGTAACGGCAACTGCGGATGTTTTGCAGGAATTAATGGAATGGGATGAAATCAATAATATCGCAACCGATATGATAAATGTGGAAGCCCCCCCGATTGCGGATCTTGTTGTGGATACATTGACGCATACGCCGGAAAAGCCCTTCCTGGGCGACCTGGTTTCCATCAAGGCGGTGGTTAAAAACATGGGCTGGCTGGAGGCGACATCCTCCACGTTAAGCCTTCTTGTGGATAGCGATCTGATCGATTATCCTGTGCCGCCACTCGCGCCCGGCGCCGTGTTTGAAATCCAGCAGGATGAGATTTATACGACTCCAGGCGTTTACATGGCGATGGCGATAGCCGATGCGGACGATGTGGTAGTTGAATTCAGCGAAGATAACAACGTAAAGGAAGACTCATTCTTTGTCAAAAAACCCGGACCCGATCTTGAAGTGACTTCTATCGCTCATGATCTCATGAATCCAACGGTTCATGATATGGTCACCATAACAGCCATTGTGGAAAATACGGGCAATGTCGCCATTACGTCTCCGACGGTTGCCACAATTCAGGGGGAAAATGAACTCAATCCCCATGAGTTTGCCATTCCCGCCCTGGCGCCTGGGGAGACCGCCCAGATAGAGGCTCTGATCAATTTCCACGATCCCGGAACTTTTGTCGTAACCGCTACAGCCGATGCGGGAAATTTGATCGAGGAATCTTATGAGGACAACAATACGGCGGAAGAGACGGTTACCGTGATTCTTCCTATTCTGCCTGATCTTGTGATAACGGGCGTCACTCCATCGGAGGACAATCCCGATACAAGCGAAACCTTCACAATCACGGTGGAAGTCAAGAACATCGGTTTGCTGGATGCCGGTTCCACATCGACCCTTTCCATTTTGGCGGGGGATGAATTGACGCCTGCTTATTACGAGATTCCATCCCTGGATATCGGAACCACCTTCACCGTACAGCGAACCCTGATCTTCATGGAGAATATTTCGTATCTGATCACGGCTACCGCTGACGTTGACGACCTGATTTTCGAAATTTATGAAGACAACAACACAACAACGTCGGATGTGTTCATCGGTTCCATTTTTGCCAGGTTGAAGGATTATCTGCTCGGGAGAGTCGAGCTCACAACAGGGGAAAAGAAAGCAGCGGACGCCAACAAGGATGGCAAGATCGATATGGCGGACCTCGTGTATCTCATGATTACAGGAAGAGTGTAATCTATCCCCATATCTTACCCGAACAAAAACCGGGGTTTCTTCTTCATGAAAGAAACCCCGGACTTTTTTTACGGAAAAGGGCGGTTTTACTTTTCGAGAAGGTTTGTTTCCATAATTCTTTTTGTTTTCAGATTGATCCGGAAGGTCTTGATTTCAAAACCTGACAATCTGATTTTTTTCCTGATGGAAAGAAACGGAATCAGGAGTATATCTTCCCGCAATTTGCCTGTGGGATTGAAAAATCGAAGAACCAGACCCTGTTTATCCTCCGCTTTTTTCATGGCTGTCATTTGGATTACGCCTTTTTGAAGACGCGGCCCGGGAAGAGCGCGCTCCCCTCGCCCATCCGGATAAAACGCCAGAACAAACGGTTTTTCGTTTTTATAAAGCGCCTCGCAGTCAATTTTATTCAGGCGTTCCCGAATCGAGCCGGCATTCATCCAGAAACGATAAATCCTTTCCCCCTGATCGATACGCGGGGTAAAACGGTCCTGCATGACAATGTGTTCCCTCCCCCCGATGGGATGTCCGGAATATGCCGGGGAACGCAGCAACGTCAATCGAACGCTGTTTTGCGAGAAATCCGAACCATAAATTCCGTCATTGATCAGAGTCAATGCAAGATTATCCTTATCGGAAACCGCAGCGACCCATTTCTGGGATACCATTTCATCCCCGTTTGTCTTGAGTTCTTCAACGCCATACGCCACCTGCCCCAGATACCGGGGATCGCGGAGGGCTGTGGGAATCGATAGTTTCAATACTTTATCTTTTTCATTCCAGTAAACCCGGAGTTCGATCTCGATCTCCGTTCCCTGTTTTGGCAGTTTATACCGGATGCAAGCCTGGGAATTTTTACAGGATAAAACGGCTTCCACTATAGTGCGTGTTTCGCCATCTTCCACAACGCGAACGGAGGGGATCGGCTTTTTCACTCCCGAGAAAATCGCGCCTGTTTTGCGATCCATCAATCTGAAGGAGCCATGGCATTTCCCATAAGTTTTCGATCTCATGCGCCAGGGGTCTTCATCATCATCGAGAACGAGCAGTTGGAAAGCCCCTGATTTCAAAATGTTTTTTCCATTCACCTTCCATCCATCCAATAAACCGGTGCGGGTATTGATCGACGCGCGCATTCGATCGTTTTTAAAGACAATCGACCCCGATTTGGGTTTAATCCGAATTCCCGGCTTTCGGGGAATGACATGAAGGCTGCAATCGAAGCGCGACATCTGAGAAGGTGGAAGTTCCGCCTGGAAAACAATGTGTTTCCTCCAATCCACATCGGAGATATTGCTGAGCTCGCGCTCCAGCTGGGAGGGAAGTTTCTTGCCCTTATGATGAACGATCACATTGGTGAATGTATTGCTCCAGTTGATGCCCGCGAGCTGGAATTCGCATTCGACGATGGTTTTGATGGGAAAGGGATGGGGATTGTAAACAAAAACAGGGGTGGTATTTTCAGCAGCGCGGGTTTGTCCGGAGGCAAGGGCGAAAAAGGCGCGCGCCTTTACTTTCGAGATGATTTCGAGCCCGTGATCAAGCCGGCGCAAAGAGGCGTGTTCCACGTTTTGAATATGGGAACCGGGAAGGATGTCATGGAACTGGATGAAGAGAAGGTCTTCCAGCGCTGCATGAATTTCCGCTTTGGGATATTGGATCAATCCCTGAAGCGCGGCTACGGACGCCATTTTTTCCAGGCTGTATATTTCATTTTCCAGAAGCCTGTGTTTCTGTTTGATGCGGATGATGGAGGCGTAACAACCCACAGCCCAGGGATTCAGGTCGCCCTTATGTCGCGGGAGATTCTTTTGTTTTTTGAGCGCCTTGAAATACTCCTGAGGCGTGGAATGCGTGATCTCGACATCCTTTTGATTTTTCATGAGTTCCGTAATATTTTTCAGATCGAGCCGGGAAGGGCCTCCCCCGTGGTTTCCGACGCCCCAGAGGATCAGGTTGCGGGAGAATCCGGGATTCCCCTTGATCCAGGCGGCGATTTTTTCGTGCGCCTTTCCCGGTTCGGAGCCGTAAAAACTCGTTGATCTGTGCGCCATGATTTCGGAACCGTCATAACCCACCCAGATGAAATCATTTGCCGGAAGGGTTTGCCAGGAAGGATCGGGGCGGCAGAAAAGGTAGGAATCATATCCGCTTTTGGCGAGAATCTGAACCAGTCCCCGCGTATGTCCGAAGGGATCGAAATTGATGGCGGTTGTTACGTCCACTCCGAATTTCTCCCTGAAATATTTTTTCCCAATAAGGCAATGCCTTACGAAGGATTCTCCTGAAGGAAGGTTGCAATCAGGCTGAACAAACCATCCCCCCATGATGTTCCATTTTTTATCTTTGACGAGTTTTTGAATCCTTTTGAAAAGGACGGGATCGTATTCCTCGACCCATTGATAGAGGATCACCTCATTATGATTGAAGATGAAGCCATCGAATTCCTCGCAAAGGTCAGCTGCGGCGCGGAAGGTGGAGATAGATTCCGCTGCGCCTTCTTCCCATTCCCAGAGCCATGCAGGATCGAGATGGGCGTTGCACACAAGAAAGATTCTTTTGCGTTTCATACTAAATTTCCTCTTTTGTCTTCAAACATTTCAAGATACAAAAAAAGTTATGTATAGGTATATACAATTCCGGTCAAGTTCAAACGGCGTCATTTTTTTATTTGATTCCTGATACGGGCGGCGGCATCCTGGACTTCCTGCCAGTCTGGTTTCAGTTGAAGGGCTTTTTCATATTGGAGCAATGCGGAGTCGGGTTTACCCTGCTTCCATAAAAGATCGCCCAGGTTGCGATACGCATCCGGATAATCCGGATCGAGGCGGATGCATTCTTCATAGGCATCAATGGCTTCCTTGATTTTTCCCTGCATTTCCAGGGCGTTGGCGAGATTATAATGGATAATTCCATTATCCGGCTGAATCAGGAGAGCCTTTCGGAAAATATTTTCCGCCTGTTCGAGCTGGTTTCTGCGCGCCAGGGCAATGCCATAATCGACCATGATATTGACATTCCCCGGCGTCATGTTCATGGCATCATCATAATGCCTGAAGGCATCATCATACCTGCCCTTTTCGTAAAGTAGATTGGCAAGATAATAATGAATTTCCGCAATATCGACAGATTCATGCTGAAATGCGAGCGCCTTATCCAATTGGATTATAGCGTTATCTCTGCGGCTATGTTCCAGGTAAAAAAGCCCGAGGTTGAAAAAGGCGCGGCAATTACGCGGGCGTTCCTTGATCACAAGCTTCCATAAGGTTTCCGGATCATGATAATCGCGGTTTCTGCGTATCGTGAGAGTTCCGAAAATCATCAGAACGATAATGACAAGAATGGCGCTGATTATTTTTTTAAATGGTTTCAGAAAGGGGCGAAGCGCGCTCAATTTTTCTATACCAGGATGCAGGAGGAGAACGGTTAACGTTACAACGGCGGCGAGGGGAAGATACATGCGCCGTTCCGCAGCAATCTCCGTGGGGATGGGGAAAAAGCTCGATGTGGGGGCGAGAATGAGGAAAAACCAGACGCCTGTAAACCCCAGAGGCGATTTGCGAAAAACAGATAATCCTGTCAGGAATAAAAGAACGCCGATCAGAATGCCCGGAAGGATAATGGAAACGGGATTTCGTTCGATGAACCACAAATAGTCAATAACAAGGGGATGAGGGAAAAAACAAAGGCGGATATAATGAACGATTACCCCGAATTGAGTGAAGGCGTAAGCGAGAGGACCATAACCCGTTATGCCGAAACCGGCGCTTCCGGTTCTAGCGCCCAGGGCGATGATAGCAAGGATCGCCCAGGAGCATGTCAATCCGATATAGAGAAACGGTCTTTGGAGAAGCGCTTTTTCAAAGGAGCCTTTGAGGAAAAAATAATCGTAAAAAAGAATCACAAGGGGCGCTGTAGCGACCATTTCCTTGGTTCCCATCCCCAGGGCGCATGATACGATCGCCGCGCCATGCCAGATTCGCGCTTTATCGGAATCCGCGCCCCTGATAAAGCAGTAAAGAGCGCCGAGATAATAAAATCCGGCAAGGGATTCGGAGCGCTGGATGATATAAGTTACGCTTTCCGTTTGAATGGGATGAACCGCCCAGATCAGGGCGCAGATCAGGGCTAAAGATTCCCCCTTTTCCTGAAAAGTTTTTTTCAGCCGGGGAGTTGATAAAGTCCGGCGTATGACGCCATAGAGCGACAAGCTGGCAAAAACGTGAATGACGATGTTGAAGAGATGATAACTCCATACGGACAATCCGCTTATGGCGTAATTCAATGCGAATGAGAAATTAAGGAGAGGTCTTCCGGAAACGCTTGTATTTTCAGGGGGAGAAAGGGGAATGGAAATCGGGAAGAGTTTTCGGATGGACATATTCTGGCGAATGGAAACATGATCATCGAGGATAAAGGCGCCTTGAAGGCTGTTCCAGTATATTATAAATATGAAAGCGGTAATAAGGAACGGGGCAATCTTTCCCCAAAGATCGGGAGAGGAAATGGGGCGAACCTCTGATTTATGTTCGGGCGTTTTATCTCTACTTTTTTTCGACATCATAAAATCCCTTTTAAGGAAAAGAAGAAACAAAAATAAAGGGAATCATTCAAGAAGTTTCTTATAAGAAAACAAGGTTTGAACAAGTCGCCTACGCAAAATATGTAAATAATAGATTGACGCAACAGAGAATAATCTTTTATGGTCTTTTTTAAAGATAGAAGATCAATTTCATAGGAGAAGATTATGAGCCTTAAAGAAATTGAAGCGGAAATCAAAAAGATGGATTTAAAGAAACGCGCTTCTCTTGCAAAGTGGATAGTAGAAAGCCTTGATGATTTGTCTGAAGCGGAAATAGAAACGTTGTGGATTGAGGAGGCAGAACGCCGACTGGACGAGATGGAGCAAGGGAAGGCCTCTGAGATACCGGCTAAAGATATTTTGCGTCGAACAAGGATCATTATCTCGTGAAACAAATCGTATTCCATCCAGACGCTGAAGTTGAAATCATAGATGCCGCACAATATTACGAAGCGCATAAATCCGGTCTTGGATCTGATTTTCTCGGGGAGGTGGAACAAGCGCTTGATTACATTTCAACAAATCCCGAGGCTTCCCCTCTCATTGGAAGAAGATCACGGCGAAAGATTCTATGGCGTTTTCCCTACAATCTGATCTACGCTGTCTATCCAGATAGAATAAGAATTGTAGCGTGCGCTCATCAGAAACGAAGACCTTTCTACTGGCGAAAAAGGCTGGATTATACTGATGAGCAGTAATGTAATTGAAGATGTAAAAAAACTGTCCATAGAGGAAAAGGAAGAATTACGATATATATTGGATCGTTATTTAAAGATAACTGAAAGAGGTATGGAGTTTTACAATTGAAC
>JAFGFK010000374.1 GCA_016931135.1 Candidatus Sumerlaeota bacterium
CAAGACCCTCTGAAAGGGGATTTCACGGTAAAGGGCATTGATCATCTGATAATCTTCCCAGTAATCCAGGGTAAATCGAAGATCAGGACGGTTGAGTTTACTTTCAGCCTTGATAGTATGAACAGAAAAGACCTCGGGGCGATTGACCAGGTATCCCCAGATTTCCGTGTCAACGATGTTTTTAATCCGGCACACGGTTTCGAGCGCTTTGGTTCGAAAGCCATAAGTCGCAGCCCCGAAGGGAAGTCCTTCCAACCTGATGAAGTCATAGTCGTTGCGTTTGATTTCATCCACGATTCGATTGGAATAGTGAATGGTAAAAAGGGGATTATCCGCTGTGATTCCGAGGAAATAATCCAGGCTGAAAAATCTGGCGGCATCGAGAAGTCTCTGAAGGACGTCATCTTCCGAACCGCAAAAACAGTAGATTCCATTTTTGAGGGCGATTTCCGCAAGGGGATTATCCTGAGGATTGGTGGATGTGCATAATACTATATCGGAAATGTTTTTGATTTCCTTGATACGATCGATGATTCTCTCAATCACGGTTTTTCCATTCAAATCGAGAAGGATTTTAAAGGGAAGGCGAGAGGATTTCAATCTCGCCGTAATTAAAAAACCTATTTTCATTCCTTTATTTCTCCTCATCTTTCTTTATATGGGTGAAGCTTTTCAGATCAAACGCCTTGAATTCGTATTGAATCCTCGAGAAATCAATCACCTCATCTTCGCGGATGTCTTCAGAAGCCTTCAATCCAACGACTTGAAACAGTTGATTTTGCCTGAGGGAGCTTTGCTCCTGCGTTCTCTTGAACCAGAGATCCTCAAGGGTAATAGTCTCTCCTTTTTTAATAAGCCTTTTTGCAACCAGGGCTTTTTTCATAGGACCGGTATTTCCATAGTCCCGTTCCGCTCGCGACATATCCAATCTACCGGTTCCATGAATCATAAGGGCAAGATTCATGAGTTCGCTGATTCTCCTCATCCCCTCACTTCCAACCGCTGCATGATAATCCACCCGCTCCACGCCCGGATCGCATGTAAAATGCTTTTCCAGAACAGGAAATCCCAACATGGCGCCCATCACGCTGATGATATCATTATGAGGATCATCAAAAGCGGTATGATCCGCATAACCTGCCGGGAGACCGAACAGATGGCTAATTTTTTGCATTTTGGAAAGATTGATTTCCCGGTAATCCGTGGGGTAAGATTGAAATCCATACATGAGGAGAAGATCGTCATTCCCCTGATGGTTCAGGAAATCAACGGCATAATGGATTTCATCCAAAGTGGAGCCTCCAATGCCCAGAATGATTTTTTTTCTCCAATCTTTCAGAGTGGAAAGCTGAAAATAATCATTGAGACCAGTGGCGTGGAGCTCGATGGCATCCGCCAAATCGGGTTCATCAATGATAAATTTTACGCTTTCCACATCGTCACAAAGGGCAATGACTTCTAAACCTTTACTCTTACTCTCCTGTAATATTTCCTTCCATTGATTCCGGGTAAAAAGATATTTTTCGAGTTTGCTCAGAAGGGGATGTTTCTTCTGGAAATAACTGGCGATATCAAGCAGAAGATGATATTTCACGGCGCTCAATTTCAACGAGGCGATTTCATCGAGCATTTTCATTAGATAATTCAAATCGCCTTCATGGTTGTACGCTGTTTCAGCGATCATATAAGGTTTCAGGAATTCACTCATTATAATATTCTCACTCTCAAAGAAATAATCTCGATAACGCTATTTCAAATCACGGGCTCGAGTTTTTTCAACAATCTGGCGGGAACTCCTATCATCAGGGAATAGGGTTCGACATCCTTGACGACAACTGTACCAGCGCCGATCAGGGAATGCTCCCCTATCGTGATTTTTTCCCTTACAATAGCCCCTATCCCGACATGAACATCGTTACAAATGGTAACCGTTCCGGCGAGCCTCGAACCGGGCGCCGTATGCGCAAAATCGCCAAGGACGCAATCGTGTTCAACTATAGCGCCGGAATTGACAATGCAATTACATCCGATCCTGGAACCGGGATTGACTATTGCTCCCGGAAAGACGACCGTGCCCTCCCCTATCCTGGAATGTTTCGAGACAATTGCCCTGGGATGAATGATGACCGGCATCTTAAATCCGATTTTTTTGAGGTCGGTATAAATTCTCCTCCTGATGGTTGTATCTCCCACACTGCCGACTCCGATAACCGCATGGATAAATCCCTGTTTAAAAAGGGAAGGAATATCTTCATCGGAACCCACAACAGGACAACCCATGATTTCTTTTTTGTCGCTATCTTTCCTCTCGATGGCGCCGATTTGCCAGTTTTCAGATTCCAGGAGGCAGTCGATAATCACCCTTGCATGACCTCCGGCGCCGATGACCAGTATTTTACGTCGATCCATTAATTTCTTCCTTTTAGTCTTGTTCCCTTCATCCCAGAAAATGACTCCAAGTCATTATTTCATCCTTTTTCAAGGGCGCTACGAGTTTCTTCCCAATGACAACATTAATAAATTTTGGAGAAATACCAGTACCTGGACGCTTTAAGTAAATATCTTCTCCTGCAATTCTCTCTCCAGCCGCTATATCCCTCCGGGCTGTCAGGCTTTTGCGAACACATGCCTTGACTTCTTCTTCCGAGGCGGATGGTCGCTTGATTCCTGTTCCCAGGGCTTTTTCGACATTCCGGATAGCCTGAACCATTGCCTTCAGTTCCTGTGGCTCCATGGACGCCTGATGATCAGGACCCTGAAGGTTTTTATCCGTAGTAAAATGCTTTTCGATGATGACGGCGCCCATAGCCACAGCGGCAACCGGCGCTTCCATCCCCCTGCTATGATCAGAATATCCTACCGGAAGCCCGAATGCCTGTTTCAGAGTAAGCATGGATCGTAGATTGATATCATCGAATGCGGCGGGATAGTTTGAAGTGCAATGCAGAAGGGCAAGGCTTCCATCAAAATAACGTCGAATGGAGTCCACCGCCTCTTCCACCTCTCCCAGGGTTGACATGCCTGTGGAGAGAATGATCGATTTTTGCTTTTGAGCGATATATTCCAGAAATGGATGATTCGTGATCTCCCCTGAGGGAATTTTGAATATACTGACCAGTTCGGTAAGGAAGTCAACGCTTTCAAAGTCAAACGGCGTTGAGAGAAACATGATCTTTTTATCATCACAATACTTTTTCAAATTCCGAAAGTCATCAAACGAAAGTTCCAGCCGCTTCAGCATATCCAGCTGGTTTTCCCAGGCGTCTGATTTCTGTTTTTGATATTGAACCTTTGGCGCGGAGGCGGAAGCCAGTTTTTCCGCCTTGAAGGTCTGGAATTTTACGGCGTCTGCGCCGCATTCCCTGGCGACATCGATCATTTTGCGCGCCAGCTCGGGATTCCCATTATGATTGACGCCCGCTTCGGCAATAATGAAGGTTTTGCCTTTTTCAAACATCTTCAACTCCAGAACGTATGCCAAGATTCGGGATGCGAACTGAAATCCAGATTCTTCTTGAGAATCTTTTCTTTGGAGACGCTGCAAATCTCCCGAAGAGAGGAAGCGGCGTAAACTCCCGCCTTTCCATCTCCAAAGGGACAGGTCATATTATTGATCTTTTTCCTGAACTCGAAGTCATGCAGGGCTTGATCCAGCGCTTTCTTTATTTCCCTTTTCGCGTAACCGCACTGAATCACGCTCGAAGCCATGATTCTTCCCGTTTGCCTTGTTCCAATATTTACGGTCGGAACCTTGAGAAAAGGCGCCTCGAGAATCCCGCTGGAGGAGTTTCCAACAACGGCGCGGCACAAACCCATGATACTATGATATAACCTCGTTCCAAGGCTGTCGAAAAGAAAACAGGAGTCTGGCTGTGCTTTCACCGCCCCGGCGATCTTCCTGAGGATGATATCCGATCCAACCTCGGCGTTGGGTCTGGTAAAAATGACCTGTACGTCAAATTCCAAAAGCGCGGAAATCAGGTTATTGATCTGATAATGAATATCGGATACGCCCTCGAGAGTGACGGGATGATAAGTGCAAAGTACAGTAGGCTTGGAGAGATCCACTCCCATATCTTTCCTGATGGCGGTAAGGGAACAGGATTTCCTTTTTCGAATATTATCCAGTCCCGGAGCGCCAATCACGAAAATCCGCCAATCTTCTTCTCCCATGCGGCTTACATTGTCCGCATATTGCATCGACGCCACAAAGTGGATATGAGACATTTTCGTAACGGCGTGACGAATTTGTTCATCTATAGCGCCCAGGGTTTTTTCCCCACCATGGATATGAATGATCGGGATATTATGGAGAAGAGCGGGAATGATGGGAATGAAAATTTCATAACGATCGCCAAGAACCATAAGAAAATCCGGTTCAAATTCCTGGAGAACCTGCGCCATTTGGATAAGTCCGTTGCCCACTGATACTGTGAGGGCTTGAGGGAGGCGCGAGGAAAGAAGAAAAGGGAGCAAGCGAACATTGTCCGGTTTGTCGGCAAGAATTTCCCTGATTGTATTACCCTCTTCAGGAGATAAGTGAGAGCCGCCAACAAGAAGTTGAATATCGAAATACTTCCCCGCCTCGCGAATGACAGGGCGAAAAAGGCCGTACTCCGCCCTGGTGGCTGTAAAGACAAGTATTTTTTTGTGGTCAGGCTTCAATGGAGCGCTCCCCTATCCATCATTCCCTATTCTTCAAAACCTTTTTCAGTTTCAGGCAGACATAATGAATATCGTCAACAGTATTGAGCGTTGAACCGGGAAAACAGAGCCCCCTTTCATAAACGCTCCTGGCATTCGGATAGTCTTTTTTCTGATACGGCTTATATGGCGGAAGGTCCACAAGGGGGTAAAAAACCGACCGGGTCTGAATCCCATCTTTGAGAAGACGCGCGCTTACTTCTTTGATATTTATATTGCTATCGAAAACAGCGCCGTTGAGCCACCAGGAGCTGCATGATTCGGGATATTCCCGTTGGAAGCGTATGCCAGGAATCATATGGAGGTCTTCAAGGTAAGTTGCGTGAAACTTTCTTTTCTTATCAAGGAAGGCGTCTATCTTTTCCATCTGAGCGAGTCCCAGGGCTGCCTCGATATTTGTCATGCGATAATTGAATCCTATCTCGGGAGAGTAATATCCCCTGGATCGATCGACTGCCTGGTTGATCACATGTTTTATATGCATAAGTTTTTTCTCATCCTGCCCCAGGATCATTCCTCCCCCGCCGGTTGTGATAATCTTGTTCCCATTGAAGCTGTAACAACCAAAATCGCCGAAAGTTCCTGTGTACAAATCTCGATATGTGGCGCCAAGGCTCTCCGCCGCATCCTCGATCAAGGGAATCCCATGTTTGCGCGAAATTTCCATGAGCGGATCCATATCGCAGGGGTTCCCATAAAGATGAGTCACAATGATGGCTTTCGTGCGGGAAGTGATCGCCTTTTCCACTTCATCCGGTATGATATTCCATGTATTCATATCGACATCCACAAAAACCGGCGTGGCATGAACATACATGACAGGATTCACGGTGGCGATGAAAGAGAGGGCGGGGACAATCACCTCATCTTCTGAGCCGATTCCCATTTCACATAGAGCCATGTGAAGAGCAGCGGTGCCACTTTGCAGAGAAACAGCCCGTTTGACTCCGATCCATTGGGCAAACCGTTCTTCAAACTCGGGAACAAACGGACCAATGGTGGAAACATAATTGGAATCCACGGCCCGGCAAAGGTATTCCTTTTCTTCTTTCCCGAGATTGGGGGCGTCAAGAAATATTGTTTTAGACGTTGAAGATTCCATTTTTATACAATTCCTGATTTTTTTCCAACCGAAACCATGCGATCGTTTCTTCAAGCCCCTGTTCCAGAGTATAAAGAGGCTTCCATCCGGTAAGTTCCATGATCTTGCGATTTCCGCCGAAAAGTCGCAAGACCTCGCTTTTTTCAGGCCTGATTCGTTCATCCTCTGCAACAATACGGGCTTTGGGATTAATCCTGTCTATGATCTTCTGAGCAAGTTCTCCAATGGAGATTTCCGATTGAGTGGCAATGTTGATAACTTCCCCCGCTGTATTTCCTGAACAGGCAATCTCAACGAATCCATTCGCCGTATCCTTTACATAAAGGAAATCCCTTGTGGGAGCGAGACTTCCCAACCTTATTTCAGTTATTCCTCCAAGGAGTTGGGTAATGATGGTCGGAATGACAGCCCGGGCGGATTGGCGGGGTCCAAAGGTATTGAAGGGTCGAACAATCGTAACCGGCAGATCGAAGGAACGGTAAAAGGATTCCGCAAGATAGTCCGCTCCTATCTTCGTTGCGGAATAAGGAGATTGTCCCTGGCGGGGATGATTTTCATCAATCGGTACATAACGAGCCGTGCCGTAAACCTCCGATGTGGAGGTCACCAGGACTTTTTCCGCGCTTTGTTCCCGCGCCGCCTGGAGAATATTCAGAGTTCCTTTGATGTTTGTATCAACGTAACTATCGGGGGAATGATAGCTGTAGGGAATCCCAATCAATGCGGCGAGATGAAAAACCACCTCCATGTTTTTCATGGCGGTTTTCACGCCATGGGGATCTCGGATGTCACCGCAAAATACCTCGATGGAATCCCGCGCATTTTGCGGCAGATAATCCAGCCAACCCCACCGGTTGAAGGAGTTGTAATGAACAAAAGCCCTGATGATTCCTCCCTGTTCAATAACCTTTTCCACAAGGTGACTTCCAATGAATCCCCCGGCTCCTGTTATCAATATTTTTTTACCCGATAATTTCATGTCAAAACTTATTGCGCCTGAATTTACATTAAAATAATAATGAATAAATCAAAATTTTGTGTCTTTTATCAGGCATAAAAGTCAACAGGAATTTTTTGCCTGTTATCTCTGGGGCGCATCTTGATTCCGTCAACGCAATATCCTGAATAATTATTTTTACATCTCTCCATTCATGAACCGTTTGGATCGGAAACGCAATACTTCCAGGATATGATTAATCAAAGAGGCGCGTTCTCCCCGGTTCAATCCAAGATAGAAAAAGACGCCCTGATAAATTCCAAAACACAGGAGCGACATCAATAGAAGCGGAAGAAATGCGGGGCGGACAATGTATTTTCCGGCGACAAAACAAAACAGGGCGACAACCGTAACAGGAATAATATGCCGTAAAAGGACATAACGCGCATAATCCCAGATAGAGATATGGAGGATGCGGAGCGAGATGGAAAGATAAACCGGGAACGAAACGGAAATGACAAGGGTCGTGGATAGAACCGCGCCCAGATGGCCATGAAGGGGAATCAGGATCAAGGAAAGCGCCACCTTGGTTATGAGAATCACAAGGGCGTAGAGAAAAAGGAAATTGATTCTTCCCGTTCCAATCAGGGCGCTTCCGATGACGCCCGTATTGGCGTAAAAAAATATGTAGAAAACATAAACCTTCGTCGTCAGGATCGTATTTTCGAATCCCTCCCCCACATACCATAAGATAAAAGGCCTGGCGAAGAAAAGAAAATACAGCGTAACGGGATATACCAGGGAGAGAACAACCTTGGAAGACGCCAGAACGATTCTCCTGATCGCGCCCCAGTCGTTTTGCGCCTCCAGATTGGAAATGGCGGGCATGACGGCATTCGTTGAAAGAAGGTGAACCGTGCGCGGAATCTGATGCAGAGCGTCGGCAATCCCGAACTCGGCGACGCTCGTGAAATCCCTGTACAACCCAAGCAGAATTTTGTCCAATTGATACAGAACCGATCCGCATACATTGGAAACAAACAGCTTGCCTCCAAATGCATAGACATCCCGTATGGCGTGGAACGAGAGATAACGTCCTCGAACTGAGAGATGGGGAAGCATTTTCCAACTACCAACCAGATTGATCAGATTTCCCAGCAATTGCCCGAGGAGAAGACCGCAGATCACAATTTCAATGGATTTATGAATATGAAGGAAAACAAGCGCCAGGATGAATCCGGAAAGGGAGCCTGTCAAAATGGAAAGCGTATCGATCTCGTATCGTTCCCTGGCGTAAACCACAGATCGAAAAATCATCAGGGTCCAGTTGATCACGATAAATAACGCCATGATGCGGAAGATGCGCTTCGCTTGATCAACCTGGGAGGCGTCGATCTTGAAATAGCCTTCCACCCTGCAGGAGATCGCCCAGAGAACAAGCGCGATCGCCAAACCTGTCATAATCCTGAGGATCAGAACGCTGGTAAGGATTTCATTGATCCTGTTTTGGTCGCGATCAGGATCGAGCGGGGCAATGAAGCGGATTACGGCGGAAGTCATGCCGAAATCAAGGAAAGACAAAAAAAGGGGAATAGAGAGGGCAAGAATATAAAGACCAAAATCGCTTTTACCGACCTTGTCGATGATGATGGGGAGCAGGATAAAACCTGTCAATTGACTGATGAAAGTCGAAAGATACAGAAACAGGGTATTTTTTATGATCTTTTTAATGATGGAATCGGTCATGAAGCGTCCTAAGGCGTTATAGATTGTTTCTGTTTCAACATCCTGTATGAAATAAAGCCATCGGGAATATCGTCAAAGGGGAATTTATCGAACGCGCCAACCTCGGGGAATTTCCTTTCAAAAATTTCATCCAGTGATTTGACGCTGTAGTGAAAGAATCCCATATCTTCTTCGACAATGGATTCAAAGGGTATATGGGTATCGAAAAAGAGGGTATAAGCATATCTGCGCGAGATTGCCATGATTTCGCCCGGATCGACGGAAGGCGGGTTTTCGAGAAATTGGAAATACTGATTCTTGTCTTTGGGATCGATTGTGAATCCCTTTCCCCTGTAATGGGTGCGAGCCGCTATGATGACCGGTTTTCCCATCATGGCAGCCTCGAGCCCCGTGGTTGAGGTGAAGGCAAGAACCAGATCCGCCATTTCGATCAGGGAATAGGAGCTGATCGGGGAGTCGGCATCGACGAGTTTGATGGTATCGCTCAAATGGGGGAATTTTTCCCGGATAAGGTCCGCCACTCTCTCGGAAGATTTCTGGCGCAGCCGCACTTCCGCGGGATGCATCCGGAGGATAAGTTGTAAATCCGGTTTGTTTTTTATGAAATCGATCGTCTCCTGGAGCCATTCAAACAGACTTTTGAAAAAGATTTCACGGTCAAGCACTGCGGAATCCCACGTAATATTGGAAAAGGCGACGTATATTTTCTTCTCGGGATCAAGGGAAAGGGCTTTCATGATTTCATTTTTGTCATCCTGCACCTCGGGCCAGTAATTGACCACCGCTTTCTTTCCAAATTTGCGTTCTTCGAGATATTCCCGGATTTTGTTTTGTTCCTCCGGATTCAGAGGCTCCCTCTGGTTGAATATGCGTGAAATGTCAAAGTTCATGAATTTTTTATTTTTGCATAATATGATATAATCTTTTTTGAGACCTCTTTCATAGGTAAAATAGGGAATTCCTTTCTGCTTTGCCATTTCAATCATGATCGCCTCGGGGAAGAAACCGCCGTTGATCACGAAGAGAAACGCCCAGGGTTTCTGAAGGATTTTCCGCATAACGCGATAAGTCAGAAGTCCGGACTCAATGAAATCGAGGCTCTGAAGGCGGTATTCATCATCCTTATCAAGGCGGATTCTTCTCAAAAAACGGATGAGGGAAATTCGGACAAGTTTACCCAGGGGGAATCCATCTATACAAAGATCATCGAGGTCTGTGGACCAGTTCCAGCTGTTGATGAGCGCCCTTGCCTCGCTGCGAACCGCTTCGACATCGATCCAGTCGGAATAACCGGAGAAAGGCAGGCGGTTCAGTTCCAGGAACCATTTAATATCCCTGATACATTGAGGGCAAAGTTCGCCGCGTTTATTCCGGGGATCGTACGAATCGCAAATCAGCATGGCATGATTACATATAAGGAATTGAGGACGAAATCCCTTGCGCCGCAGGATATGGGCGATCATGGTTTCCCATCCCTCGTGAACGGGCCACCAGTGGGGCGCGAAAAACAGGACATTGCCTCGCGATTCCGCCTCGGAGGGATAATGGAGATATGGGGGAGAGGTTGCCTCCATAATTTTTTTGATCTGGGTAAACCATCCGCAGGTGAGACGATCATATCCCCTTTTGATCAGGCAGTAAAGGTCCGGATACCCCCTGATGATTGTCGCGGCGTTTATCGCCCATTGTCGCATCGTGATTTTATCAACCATGAATTTCCAGACCTTTTGAAGATATTATTCAGTTATGGACAATTCCTTTTCGATGAGTCCCTTTTGTTCGAGTAAATCAGCGATACGCAGGATTGCCGAGAATGTAACATTCAGTCTTTCTGAAATATCCGCAACGGTATGGGAGCCATCGATAAAATCCAAAGCGCCAAAAAGCGCCGCATGGCTTTCGTGATCGGAGTCATAATCGATGTGCATGGCATACCGGGAACAGAAGACCTCCCCTTTGAATTTGTTTATTAAAATACGGTTTTGTTCGAGGTAATGGAGCATGGTCAATGCAAGATCGACGGAATCCTCCAATTTTTTCCGGGAAACAGTTTCCGGCGTATCCTGATCCGTGTGATACTGGGGATAGGGCCATTTTCCGGAATCCGGTTTGAATACGCGGCTCAAGGAAAGCATGGGGATGCGAATTCCGGGGGCGTTGAACTGGCGTTCATCGTTACAGATCACTTTCCGAAACGGGGCGCGCCAGGCATCCGGCTCTTTTTCCCTCACGGCATACCAGAAACATTTATCGATCTGAGAGTCGCCCTGAAACGACATTTGAAGAGCTGCGGGATTATCGAGCCCCAGCATTTCAAGAAATAGCCCCCCCTTGATCAACGGATGCAGATTCTCGTTACTGCTGAGCCAGCACAGGCTGCCGATGGTTTCCGGCACGATCAGGAATCGATATGTATAATGCCGTTTGGGAAGAGCGGCAAGGCGGCGCATCAGTTCGACGCCAACGGCAACCCCGGTGAGGTCGTCCTGCGCCATGCGGGGATGGCAGAGATGGGCGCAAAGAACGATGGAATCCGGAGATTCTCCGGGAAGTATGAACTCCGCCACCTTGAGGTTCCCGTAACGGAATTCCGTATCGATCATGACGCGATAAGTTTGATCGGTAAGGGTTTGTTTCAGGCTTTCCGAACAGCACAGCCCCCAGTCGCGTTCGTAGTATTTGAATTTATACGGTATGGCATCGGGAATCCGGGGATGAGTATGGAGACGCTGAAAGAGGACATCGCGGGAGACCTCGCCCTGGAACGGCAGCGAATAGGAAAGGCAGTGCAGGGGATTATCCCTGGAAGAAAAAAGTGTTTTTCCATCGAGGGTTTCGAGGCGCGCCTCTCGGCATGTCCATTTTTCCGGCACGATCCAGGTATAGGCTTCAGTTCCTGTAGGATACTTGTGGATGATCATTTGGGGGTTGGCGTTGTTTTTTGTTGTGATGAATTCGAGTTGACTGGCAATGGCGTAAAGGGCTGCGTCATATCCATCGGAGATGATATCCCTGGGGAGGGTCCACAATTTTCCGATGATTTCCATCATGGAGGCGTTCCGATCGAGCCTTGTATCGAATATATCCATTTGGGAGGGAGCGCACAAATCTTCCGCTTCGCCTTCGCGGGGGCCATTAACCAGGAACCACTTGTTTTCCTTCAAACCCTGTTTACATATCTCGACAATATCCGTGCATTTGATTCTGTTTACCTCCCCGCGCCCCACCATCTCCGCATGAACAAAACCCTTCGATCGGGCGAGATTTTCAAAACGCCTGGTTTCCAGAACCGTGCGGGGATCATGGATATCATGGCAGAAATATAGGACCGCATGTTTGTATTGTTTCCCTTTGATAACAAGCTGCCCATGAAAAAGTTTTTTATACCTGTAGGGAACTTTCAGCGTGTTTTCCACGAAATGCGCAAACGCGGAATGAGCGCCGATGCCCACATTGCATACAGAGCCGTCGTTTTCGAGGAGTCTTTCCCAGAAGGAGCCCGGTCCAAAACACTCGTTCGATACGTCATCCAGAAGAACATGGGCTTTTGATCCGATAGCGGCGACGGAAAAAATGGGATCGCAGGATCGAACCGCGCCAGGAAGGGTTCGAATCATTTCCGTGAACATCCCCACCGTGGAAGGCGTGTGGTCCGGATCAAACGGCTGATTTTTGCAGAAGGAATAAGTAAAAGTCGGAACGCATAGGGTGCCTTCGGAGCCCAACGCCTCCCGGAAAGCCCCCCACACCGTGTTAAAAACATTTTCCCTGGTATTTCCCCCCTGCGGGATTCCCAGAAATCCCAGGTTGGAATGGGAGAAGACAACATCACCATTACACACCCCGATTTTCTTCAGAGCCCTTGCCAGATCCGTTTGCGTATAGTGATACTGATCGTTCATGGTAATAAAATCCCTTCCGGGCAATGGTTTCTCATTTCACGGCTGTAACAAGGAAATAATCCTGCCACTCGGTAAACATGAAATCACTGACCGTACCGATGTAAATATCACGAAACTGATCGGAGAAATAATATTTGATATATTCCGGCGTATCGAAGTAAAAAAACACCTCGCCTTTTCTGAAATCATCCTTGCGGCCGATTTTATAAAGATGAGGTCCAACTATTTGAGCGTTTTCCTTGATCATATGTTTGGGACCTGTGGTAGAAAGGAACAAGCGCCCTCCTTTTTTCAGAACGCGGGCGTATTCCCGAATAGCCTGTTTCATGTCCTCTTCATTATTCTCATAGTGAATGACATTCCAGGAAACGAGGTAATCGAAATAATCGTCATCGAACGGGATGTTCCGATTTGTTCCTGTTCTTATATCAGGATTTATCCCGAATGGAGACATTTTATCCCTTGTTATACGGCATATTTCATCCGTCACTTCGGTTCCATATAATTTCAATCCCAGGGACTTGAAAAAGATCATGTTATTGCCCGTACCGCAACCGATATCGAGAACTTTTTTTCCCTTGTAATCCTTCTTGATCCCCGGGATATAATTACCTTTAAACATGCGTATCAGAGGAGTTGGGGGCCAGTTCAAATCTTTGGGAGAACCGATCGTTTCACGATACGCCTTTGTCCAGTTGTCAAAAGCCTTATTCTTTTTATTCCCCATGAATCCTCGCTGCCTTTCATTTATTGTTCATCAAATCAGACACGATCTCAGCCAAACCTCCGATGGCGCAGAACCGACGATCCTGCATTTCGCGGGGACCCAGGGTGATCTTGAAATTCTGTTCGATGCTTACCACGAGATTAACGACATCGAGGGAATCGAGAAGACCCGCGGAAAAATAGTCCACCATCAATTTATCCTTTTCTGTCGCGCCGGGTATGCCGTTCTTTTTCGATTCAAAAAATCGAATTATCCAATCTTTGACTTCTTGATTCATCGCAATCTCCCGCTTATTCGTTCACAAGGGCGATCACCCTGGAAGGGGATCCATCGCCCTGTTTGATTTTCAGGGGAAGGGCAACCAGATCGAAGGAATCCGTTTTGACTTCATCCAGTCGCGCCAGGTATTCCACCAGGGTTACGCCATTCTTCAGAAACAATTTGTGAAGCGGAGAATCGTTTCCCGATGCGCGATCATCCATAGGATTATCCGGAGAAGGCGTATCCATTCCCACCAGCGTCACTCCGCCCTCAATCAACCAGGAAGCGAGTTCCAAAGAAAAAAAAGGCCAATCTTTGTAGAACTGTTCCTGTCCCCAGAATCGCGACCAGTCGAATCGAAAAATCACCCGTTTTACTTTCGAAAGATCAGGCAGTTGTTTTTTGACATCGCGTATGTTGATCTTTCGTTTGGGAAGGCACTGGGGAAAACGGACAAGAAAGGCTTTGCCCACAAGGGCATCGAGAGAGGTCTCGTCGATGGTTGATCCGCCCGGGACAAAATGCGCGGGGGCGTCTATATGAGTTCCCGTATGGGTTCCGAAAACGATTTTACGGGTTTCGCGCCCTTCGAGCCCATGCCTTCCCATGATGGAAATTTCAACCATGGGATGCCAGGGGGCAATGAAGGTCAGCATTCCTTCCTCTATGACATGGCTCAAATCGATAATTTTTTTCAATTTCGCGCCTCGCTTTCCGCTTCGAGAAATTCGAGAACCTGTCCCTCCGGAGAATACCCGAGACATAATTTCAAATTTTTATTATTCACTCTAAAAGGGAATATCCTTGTAAGGGAAATTTCTCCATGATACAATATTTTTTCTCTATCCGAAACAATATTTGTCGTAATGAGCGAAACAAGGTTTGCCCCGGGAACATCCAGTTTCCGTGGCTGTAAAAGTCCCTTTTCCGCCCTTTTGATCTTCAGGATGATTTGCCAATTGGGCATGGGAAAAGAAGGCTGAAGGGTCATTTCATCTGGGGAGTCGCCTGTAATATGAAAACCCAGAATCCCGCGCCAGAAATCCCTGGATTTTTCAAAGTTATCCGAGGAAAAAGAGATTTGAAAAATCCCGGCTTTATCGGTTGAAGGAACCAGGATAAAAGTTTTCATAACGGGATCGTTCGGAGAATGTCCGCCATCGGTTGAATCCGGCGATGGATTCTCTGTGATTTGCATATAAACGTCAAAAGCAGGCTTGATTTTCCCGTTCGATTTCTTTTGTAATGCCGGATACTGAATGATCTCAAGCCCAATGGAATTGAGATTTCCCTTCATGAAAGCCAGCGTGTGGGTTTCGGAATAGGAATGAACAAACGGTTTTTTTTCTGGTGGATTGGGGATATTTTTTTCCACGAAATCCTTATGAAAACCGAAACGCCGGAGACATTCAACAACAGGATCAGGATCAGGAACCGTCATCGCAATATGTGAAACGCCGAGTATCATATCCTTCCCTATCATTTCCCCAGTTTGTTAACGAGCAATTCTTTTAATTTAATTTTCTGGATTTTGCCGCTTGTACTCAAAGGAAATTCCTCGATTTCAAAGAACATGGAAGGTTTGCGAACCTGCCCCAGTTTCTGTTTACAGAGTTCCTCCAATTCATTCTGAACCTGCTTCAGTGTGAAACCAGTTTTCAACTTTACAACAGCGGCGATATCCTCGCCGTAAATTTCGTGGGGAACGCCGACAATCGCCGCCTGTTGAATAACAGGGTGTTCCATGATGATATTTTCAATGGCTGAGGGGCTGATATTGACGCCCCCCCTGATGATGAGGTCTTTTTTCCTTCCCGTGATAAAAAGATTTCCATCCTCATCGAAACGCCCCACATCCCCGGTATCGAACCATGACTGTTCTGTTGTTCCCTGGATATTCTCCGGCTGTTTCTCACCAAAATATCCGAGCATGCAATCGCCTGTTTGAACGAAAATTTCCCCCTCCTGCCCGGTTGAAAGAACGCCTCCCGCCTGATTTCTGATGGAGATGGAAATCTCCTGGAGGGGCTTTCCCACGGAGCCATCGCGAACAGGTTGGGGCGGGGAGTTGGCGCTCACAAAGAGAATTTCGGAAAGACCATAATTTTCATATAACCGGACTCCATAATGTTTCTCGAATTCTTTTCGGAGCGGAATCGGCAAGGGGGCGGTTCCAACAAGGGCAAGGCGGATATTATTCCTGGCGTATTCCCTCCCCTGCTCGTTTCTATCCACTTTCAAAAGGATCGCCATGATCGTGGGCACCAGCCAGATCGAATTCAGATTGTATTTCATGGGCGCATCCCAGAAACTGATGGCGGTTAAAGCGTCAAAAGACTTGCCAAATCCCACCGATGCCCCGCATATCCAGGGAAGAAGGAGCAGGTTGTAAAATCCTCCCATGTACGCCTGGGATAAAACCCCGTAAAAGCCGTTATCCATTCCCACCCCAACTTGGCGGGTAAACTTTTCCGCATTGTTCACAAAATTCGACAGCTTATGCATAACGCCCTTGGGCGTTTGCGTTGTTCCGGAAGTATAGGTGATCGAAAAGAGATGATCCTCAGAGATTATATTCCGATCAATATCTTCAGGTTCGAGCTGTTGAAAGATTTGTTCAGAGCCAATTTTTTTCCCGGAAAAGGGGCAGGCAAGATTCCTTTCCTGATAAATATCCAGCTCCACTATTTGAAAGGCGGGGTCATTTTTAACGTTATCCGTCAACTGTCCATAAGTCGATGGGGTAAAAAAAACAATCTTTGGTTTCGAGCTCTTCAAAATATATTCCACCTCGGAAGGATGGAGAATCGGATTAAGGGGAATGATTGTAGTTTGAGTATATAAAGCGGCGAAAAAAAACAGGGCGGATTCCAGGGAGTTGGGTAATATCGTGGCGATCTTATCACCTTTTTTAATCCCGATTTCACGAAGAAATCCGGCAAGCTTCAGAGATTCCCTGTAGAATTCCCCGCGTGTGTAAATTTTATCATTAATGACATCGATGTAAAATTTACGATCGGAATCTTTTTCGAGAAAATAGTGAAATTTTGAGATAATATTCAAAAACCTCCTCCTTTGAAATATTAAGATTCCAGAGGCGCAAACCTTTCATGCGCCATTGCTTTGATATTTGACCACCGGAGAAACTGTCCCTTGTACGCCTCGTTTCTATCCAGA
Source organism: Candidatus Sumerlaeota bacterium (assembly GCA_016931135.1). GTDB lineage: Bacteria > Sumerlaeota > Sumerlaeia > MWCT01 > MWCT01 > JAFGFK01. The sequence goes on from JAFGFK010000374.1 coordinate 16,557, forward strand.
AAAATTACGGAAAGATCGGGACGTCGTTTGAAAATTTCGAGGATTTCCTGATTGCAGGGATTATGAAATAAAACCGTTCCATTTTCCAGGATGAGATGGGAAATCTGATGAGCCTCATCATATGATGGATTGGAACGAAAATATACAGTCGATGTTTTCATCCTCAGATGTTTCCAATCGCTATAATCACGAATAGAAATTATTTTATCCTCCATGTTTTTATATTCGGAGGGCAAATCAAAGCTCGGAGAAGGCTTGAACAGGCAAATGGTTTCATATACGCCTTCCGCAAAATTTAAAACAGGCATGATCTCGGAAGATATGCCAAAAACAATCAAAGAACCTTTATTTTTACAGGATGCTGTTACAAGGTAATCGCACAAATGATGAAGATGCAGCATTCTGGAGCTGTAAACGAAAATGGAAGCGGGATCGCATACCTCCCGGGATTTCCGCATCAAAGTATCAATGTCAGCCCAGGCGCCCCCATCTTTATCTATCAGAAAACCGGCGATTTTTCCTTTGGATGCGCGTAAAACATCCTGAAGGATTTCCCAGCTTCCAAATCGGATACGCCCCAGAACGATCGATTGATCCGTCTGGACAAATTCCGAAATGATGAAATCCTCCATAAATTCGTTTGTCGCCGCCAGATCCAATACGGGGCGGACATTCCTCTTTGCTGCTGTGGTAATGATTCCATCAATCAGGATATTTGCGGATTGCAGGGTATTGGAAATGCGGGATTCCTCGAAACCCGGTTCATTGAAGGATATCAAAATTTCCCTTTGCGCTTCCGGTTTGACGCTCTCTCCGGAAATCTTTTTTGCCAGGGATTCCAATACATCATCGGGGCAATTGACAGGGTCCGCCTTTCCCATCGCCGCAACGAGACGCCTCAGCTCCACCTTGTATTTTTGCGCCATCTTCGCCACCTTGGGAAGATAGGAGGAATGGAACAGGGAATACCCGGCTGTTACCGACATCATGTCATACATGTGAATCTGGTTGATGAGCGGTTCCATATACGCCTCGGTGACATCCATCACCCGGAAAAGATCGATAGCGCCAATATCGTATTCCAGGTTTTTGAAAATCGCAACGAGGATTTCAGTTGGGGCGTTGCCAGCAGAACGCCCCAAACCGTACAAGGTGGAATCGACAAACGTTGCGCCGTGTTTGACGGCTTCCAGGCAGTTTGCGATCACGAGATAGAGATTGTTGTGTCCGTGGAAACCCATGGGGATATCGGTATGTTTCCTGGCTTCATCAAAATAGCGCGCGATCTCATCCGGGAACATTCCCCCCGCGGAATCCACCATGAAAACTATTTCCGCTCCGGAATCGGCAATCATCTTCACCTTTTCGCCGAAATCCGCTGCCGTAACGCCGTAGCTCTTCATGAAATTCACGCACGGCTTGATTCCGAGTTTCAAAGCCTCGTTGATATAAGGAATCGCCGTATCGACAACCGGGGCATTCTGGCCGATGCGGACGAAATCAAGCCCGGCGTCCGCCGCGCGTTTCATGTCATCGAATTGGGCGATTCCCGGAATGCAGAAAACGCCGATCAGGGATTTATTCCCCACTGCGGATTTGGCGACTCGCACCGCCTCCTCATCAGGCCAGGGAGTTTCCCCTTTTCCCGCTCGCGCAGCCCCCAAACCCACGCCGTGCGCCACCTCGATGTACCGGAATCCGATATCGGAGAGCAGCCTTGCCAAAAGGGCGGTATCCTGCAAAGTGAACTTGAAATCAACGGAATAGCTCCCATCGCGAAGGGTACACTCGAGTATCTCTATCTTTTTCTTGTTCATAGATAATTCATATAATGGTTTAAAACATCTTTCTGATATACTCAACTAACCTGGACGCCGCTTCTTTCTGGGTATCGAGATCTCTCCCATAGGAAATCCTCGCGCAATGGCTATATTGTTCCCCGAATATATTACCTGGAACCATAGCGACCTGGATATCATCCAGACACCTATCGCACAGCTGCTCAGCGTCCATTCCGGGTATGTTGAATTCCGGGAAGATATAAAACGCGCCTGCCGGAGGAACAAGGGTAACGCACTCGAGATTCTGAAAGGCGTTCCGCCATACTTCATACCGCCTGTGGAATTCCGCGTTCATTTCCCTGAGATATTCAGGCAAGCCGGGATCATCCAGAATGGAAGCAACGCCTTTCTGGGCAAAGGAGACTCCGCAAACGGTCAGGTACTGGTGAATCCGGTTCATGGCATCGGAAATCACGGCGCCGGATGCAGTCCAGCCGATCCTCCACCCTGTCATGGCGAAGCTCTTGGAAAAGCTGTTGATCAAAATCAGTTTGGATTTATCTTCCACCAGTTCGGCAAGGGAGACATGCTCCCCTTCATACACAAAGTCCTGATAGACTTCATCGGACAAGATAATCAAGCCATGCTCCAGGGCGATCCGGACGATTTCGGAAAGGGCGTCCCTTTTTTGAACCACTCCCGTGGGATTGGATGGGCTGTTCAGAATGATCATTCTTGTATTTGGAGTGATGGAGCGAC
>JAFGFK010000375.1 GCA_016931135.1 Candidatus Sumerlaeota bacterium
CCACACCCAGGAACCGTTCGACGCCAGGGTGACGATTACGCCGGATTCGGTTGCCAGCCCCCCCTTTGCATCGCTGCCTTGAATGTGCGCGGGAAAAGAGAAAATATGGAAAAGAATGACGCTGAAGAAAAAAACAAGGATGATTCTCCGGCGCGTCATTGGAATAGATTTGGAAATAATATTCATGGACATGATACAAAATCCTCTCTTTCCTTTATTTTTTGGAAAAGTCGCATGAATCATTTGCGCGCGGGAGTTCGAAGCAATAAAGATTCGAGTTCTTCCGCGATTTCGCGCGGCTCTGCATTGGCGCGGATCAGGTAATGGCTTCCTTTTGGATTTTCGATCCATGAAGATTCCCCCTGAGAACCCACGGAAACAATCCCGGGGCCTTCGATGCGCCACAGGGGGCTTTCTCCCCTCACCGCAAAATGCACGGCTGTCAAATCCCAGCTCATGCGTCTGCCTTTATCCGTATGGGGATACAGTCGATAACATTCCCGCACCGGGTTATCGGGAGAACCTTCCGCAACAAGCCTGCCTCCTGTCAGAATGACTGCGCCCACTTGAAATCCGGTGAAATAGATGGGGATGGGGCTTATATTCACTACATGCGCCGCGGAAACGGGGTCCATCTCGAAATTCCATTCTTTAGAAGGAGGCGAAGGGGATTGCTTTGGAAACGAACCGCCCATAATAACGAGTTTCGAAGCCTTTGCGCTCACGAGTTCCCTTCCGTTCATTGAACTGAACGCATCAGGGGGTGAATCGAGCAGTCTTGCCAGATTGGGCAGGGGTCCTATTGCCGCCAGGGTAACGCTTTTGTCCGCAGCCTGTGAAAGAGCCTCCCGATACGCATCAACCGCGTCAGGAACGGACTGTGGCGCTGACGCGAAGCGATTCGGGAATTTCAGAGAAACAGGCTTGTTATAAGAGGCGTATTGTTCATCATCGAGGAATCCCTTTTTATTAAGAGTTCCGATGGGAATCCGGTTACGCCCGTAATAGCGATTGATGACATCGATGCAGGGCGCGCCCCAGAGGCTGGATGTACAATGCCCCACTGCGATAATCTCCGCTTCGCCGGCATCGGCAAGGGCGTTTAATATCCCCAGCGCGCCGGCATCGTCGCAATCGGGTCCGATATCCGTATCCAGGATGATGTTCCCCTTGTTTTTAATGGTTGCGCACCCTGTGAAAAACAACATCGAGGCGCTGAGAAAAAATGTCATCGCTTTCCATAACACAAGTCTCATCTCTCCCGTTTTGAAATTCATGTTGCATCCCAGCGGTTGAAAAGGAATAAGGCAATTAATAAATTGAAGTGAGATATGTCAAGCATTGTATTGATATCATTTCCCTTGACCCCCATGATGTCGAAACCTATACTTCTTATTGTTTTGAACAGGGAAATTTTATAAAATGGATATAACGCCTGATGGAAGCCTTGTTGTTACTACCCATAATTGTTCACGGGAAGGTTCATCTCCCAACGGGGTTATGGTCATTTTAAAGGGCGCCACCGGCGAGTTTATTGGGGCAAGTCAATCCGCCCCACCAAAGGATTATGAATATGTCAGAGACATCGTGGTTGATTCAACCGCTATGACCATATATGGAATTGTTGAATCGGGGATTGTGATGTGGGAGGGGGGCAATCCCATGGACATATCCCAGTATAAATGCCGTACGCTGTTTCCAAAGAGAGGAACCAAAAAAGTATCGGTGGAGGGGATTTCGCTCGATCCGCATACGCGCACGCTGCAGATCGTTCCATCTTATGGGGATTCGCTTCTGTTTGTAGATATGAAAGGGAATGTAGAGAAAACCGATAATTTTCCACCTTCGGAACGGCGCGCTTCAGAAATGCGTCGATTTCGAGATAAAGGTTCTATTATCAAGGGAATTCGAACAAAGAGCCGGAAGATATATATGCGTATTTGAAGATATCAACGCAGGGAATTCTCTTTTGCTTCCTGACAATTTCGATCTCGGATTTTCACCTATTTTTCCGCCAATTCATTCATTTTAAGCTTGACCGGATTACCACATCTTTGCATATTCTACATTCATATCGGCGGATTCAGCGCTGATATTTTCAAATCTATTTAAGATCATTTCTTAAAAAAAAGAAGGTGATGCTTATGAGTTGAAAACGAGAAGACGCTATTCATTCCAAAATCGGTTGTCTTTACATTTACCCACTTGGAAAAATTAACGTGGCCACTCTTTATGGAATTGAAAAAAGTTTTCTGTCCAAGTGGGGGGAAGTCTTGAATATTCAAAAAAGGAGAGGACAATTATGAGAAAGTTAACGCTTGTCTCAGTGTTGGTTTGTATTATTGGGCTATTCGGGGCAGCGGCGTTTCCCCTGGATAACGGAGTCGATCCGAATAACCTTGGGAAAGGAATGTGGATATATATTCTATCTGACGCCAATAAAAACTGCACAGGCTCCACCACGAATACGGATGGCATGTTGAATTATCTGGTCAATCATGATATTGACTGGATATCGGTGAAATGCGGTGATGGCACCACTTATTGGACTCAGTTTTCGACGACTCTGGTGAGCAAAGCCCATTCTCGGAGCATGAAGATTTTCGGTTATAATCGGTGCAAGTATCCTAATAGCGCTTACTATGAAGCGAATGTATTGAGAAAAGCCCTTAGCTATGGGGCTGATGGCGCCATCTTTGACTGCGAGGCGGAATATGAGGGCAATTATTCCAGCCAGGTCAAAACCCTGTGCTCAAGAGTGCAAAGCGGTTATCCCAACCGTTTCCGCGCCCTGACTTCATTCGCCTACATCAGATGGCATCAATCCCTGCCATGGTCCACATTCAAAACGTATGTTCATGCGAACATGCCGCAGTGTTACTGGAAGGCGATGGGATACACGCCGGAGAAAGTGGCAAATGATATGACGGACGATATTATTACATACTGGGGCGCCAGCAGGACCGTCATTCCCATTGGTCAGGCTTATGACTCAACGCCTTCAACCGAGATAACCAGATTCAACACGGCAATTAATGCAAGAATCGGCGATGTGGCAGGTTTGGGTACTGGTATCAGCTGGTGGAGCGTGCAACATGCCACCAGCTATAATTTCGATGCAATCAAGGATGCTCCCCTGGGCGGCGGCGGCGGCGGCACGGAGGTGATCGTCGATAACGCCAATGGCGGATTCAGCGCATCGAGCAACTGGTCAACAGGCACCTCCAGTACGGATAAATACGGCACG
>JAFGFK010000376.1 GCA_016931135.1 Candidatus Sumerlaeota bacterium
AGATTCGCTATGTATAAATCCGGAACTCATCGAATCATCGATCACTGACAAGACATCCGCGATCTTGTCCACGCATGTGTATGGATATCCTTGTGATACAGGAAGAATTCAGGAAATCGCGGAAAAACATAACCTGAAGGTGGTCTATGACGCCGCCCACTGTTTCGGAGAAAAACTAGACAGGAGATCCATATTGGATTTTGGCGACATTTCCACGCTCAGCTTCCATGCCACGAAATTATTCCATTCCGCCGAGGGTGGCGCTGTGATCTGCCGGGATAAAAATGTGGCTTACCGGGTGGAAATCATGAAGCGCTTTGGCCATACCGGAGAAGATTTATACGAGGATATTGGCATTAACGCGAAAATGTCCGAACTGCACGCGGCGATGGGTTTGTGTGTTCTGCCGCATGTAACCCGTAACATCGCCAGAAGAAAAGAAATCGTGGAGTTATATGAAGGATTACTCGGCAATCGGCTGGTAAGGCCGAAAAAACCGTCAAACCTGACATATAACTACGGGTATTTTCCTGTAATATTCCCTTCGCATGAATCAATGCTCAAGGTCAGGCAGGCATTAAGGGAAGAGAGAATTAATCCAAGGAGATACTTCTATCCATCCATCAATACATTGCCATATTTTCAATTTGATGGCAAGGTTTCATGTCCTGTTTCTGAAAGCATTGCCATGCGTGTGCTCTGCCTGCCGTTATTTGAAAGCCTAAGCGAAAATGATGTTTCTTCAATCGTAAGAATTGTCTTGGAAAAAATATAAGAGAGAGAACAATTGAATCAAAGAAATGATGGATAAACAAAAAGCATATATTTTGGGTTGTGACTATATAGGCCTCGCGATGATCCAGGAATTGGGCAGGCATTCAATTCCAGTGAGGTCTTTTGATAATGAATTTGACATTGGTTCTTGCAGCCGTTATGGGGAGTTTGCATTTTGCCCTGACCCGGCTGTTTCGGAGTCTGATTTTATTGATTTTCTTATCAACCAATGTAGATTGGAAGATGAGAAACCAATAATTTTCCCTGTAACTGACTTATGGTCATCCGCTCTGGCGAAGCACAAGGATCAAATAAGCAAAGTAGCTATCCCGTGCGTAGCGGATTGGGAAACTTTACTTTTGTTAATTGATAAGCGCGAATTCAGCAAGTGGGGCATGAAAGAAGGGTTTCCTGTCCCACGAGGGTGGTCGTTTGATGAAATCTTATCAGCTAAAGACGTTGATTATCCTGTTATGGCAAAGCCAATAACCCATAGGAAATCATCTGATGATCCTGATAATGTTCAAGAGATAAAAGAGGCAGATAAATTTCGAATCAGGTTACTATCTAGTAAAGAAGAATTACTACAATACGCTAAATCCTTTAATAATTTTGTCTCGCGATTTTTCTTTCAGGAATACGTTCCGGGATTATCCAACCTGATGTATTCGGTGGGCGTTTACGCGGATCAAAGTTCGAAAGTCCGCGCCGTTTTCACAGGCAGAAAGGTGCGTGGGTATCCAGCCGAATACGGCGATTGCATGGTTGGGCAGGTGGATCAGATTGAAGAGTCTGTCATCGATATGGTGGCGGAGATTTGCCGGAAAATAAAGCTCACCGGGATGGGTGAATTCGAGTTTAAATCACATCCAGAAACTGAAAAGAAATATCTCATTGAAATAAATCCAGGTGGATGGACCTGGATTAATATTTCCCCCTTCTGCGATGTAAGTGTTCCTTTTATTGCATACCAAGATTTATGTGGCGTACCGATACCAGAGATAACGCGAACCACAAAGAGTCCTGGAGAAGTCAAACATGTACGAATCCTTTACGATTTGCCCAATTGTTTATATAAATATAAAAAAGACGGGCATCCGGAATGGTCAATGGGAATTTTCCAATGGCTTGAATCCATACAGGCAAAAAGAATTATTTTTGCTGAATTTACCTGGGATGATCTTAAACCATTCCTGTTCGCGGTAATCGTAAAGATAAAAACATTTTTCAAAATCAGGTTTGGAAAAGAGGATAACCAAATCGCATGAGCAAATTCCTGGGATATGCCCATCCGGATTACGCCAGATCGCTGAGTGAGTTTGGTTCTCCCCGATTTCTGCCTGAAAGCAAAGGATGGATACTGGAGAGGGAAATTCCAGGGTTTGATTATAAAGACGCGATGGGTTGTTATCCAGTTTTCGCCTGTCAGAATTGGTATAGCATCAAGGAGGATCTTCAAGTATTAGAAAATAATTTAGTCAGTTTAGCTTTGGTTACTGATCCCTTCGGTAACTTTGACATTCAACAACTGAGCGAAGTGTTTGAAACCTTTATTGAATTTAAAAATCATTATATATCGGATCTATCAGAACCGATCGAATCTTTTGTGAGAAAAAAAACTCAATATCAATCTTTAAAAGCATTGGAAAAAATTCAGGTGGAGCATTGCGAGAAACCATACGATTATTCTGAAGATTGGATTTCTATTTACGATCATCTTATCCTTCGCCATCAGTTAAAAGGTATTCATAGATTTTCCCGAAAGTATTTTAAGCAATTGCTTTTTTTGCCAGAAATTGATTTATTTCTAGCCAGATATGATAAACAGATTGTGGGTGGTCATATATGGATTAGAACAAAAGAGGTTGGCTATTCTCATTTGTTGGCATTAACCCCCCTGGGTTACAAAATAAGAGCCGGGTACGCGCTTAATTGGGCATCGATGCAGTATTTTTCTGGCGATTTGCTATGGCTGGATTTTGGCGGTTTACCTGGAACGGGACAGATAGACGACAAGAGGGCTGAATTCAAGCGGGGATGGGCATCGGGTGTTAAACCCGTTTATTTCTGCGGCCGGATATTGAACCAAGAGATATATCGGATAATTACGAAGAATAAGGGTATATATAACACGAATTACTTTCCCGCTTATCGAGCTGGTGAATTTTCCTAAGGTTTTTTAAGGCTGGATAAAGGTGGTTTTTATGGTCCTGGTTTCTCTGTCAGGAATAAATCTTGCAAGTAATTTATGAAAGAAATAAATAAAAGGAATTGGCACAAGGATTTCGGTTGAATTGACAT
>JAFGFK010000037.1 GCA_016931135.1 Candidatus Sumerlaeota bacterium
ACATCCTGAATTCCAGAAACCAATTCCAATACGTCAGCGTTCAGAGATGGGATGCGCTTTGCATAAAATTAAATATCATCGGGGAAATGCGGACGGTTCCGCTTCAGAGCGACAGACAAAACCGGTTCCAAGCGGGTGAGGACAAAAAGATAAATATACATTAATATAGCGACTGACCCCATCTGCGCCCAAAATAATCATCATGACTTCCCCATCGGAACGGGAGATATCAAGACTGATCGGCTGTTCCCGAGACTCATCATCAACCTGACGAATGATCGAAAGCGCTTTTTCGGGCGATTCCACCTCGACGAATTCGTCATCGGATTTCCATCTCAATTCAGCGATTGTTTCCAAAGTTCTCCTGCCGAATGTTCAAAAGCGTTAATAGAAACTTTATCAATATCTTACGCAAATCTTGTATTCCGGAATTGCCTCGATGCGATCGATTCTGCATAGATTATCGCTTTCAAACTCCGGCAAAACCTCCGGCGGAATATATATCTTCGCATCCTTTTTCAACGGACTCACGGCAAGGGTCAAGGTCTCCACCGGGCGAAACCTTCCCAATCCCACTACCCAGTCATGTCCATGCCAGAAGTCATCCGCAATAAGTTTTTTATCCTGCCAGATTCTGACGACATCGCCCGCAAGCCGGATATTCAGATACAAGTCGTGAATTCCATCAAAGGCGTCCGGCGGTAAAGTAATCTCAACCGCCTCCTCCGCTCTGAACGTATCGTCCTTCAGTTTTTCCTGCGGCGCCATCAGAGCCTTCGCCTCCCGGCTATCCACCTGCAGCTTGCGCAGTACCAAAGCAACGCTCTTCCGGGGAAGGATGATACTGTAATGCGTCATGACGCCATCAGGGCTTTGCGCAAGTTCGCCTCCGTTGCAGGAAAGTTTCCCATCCGGCGCAGGGAACGCGGAAAATGACATTATCTCATCGCCGATCCTTGTTATCTCGAGGGCGTTGTCATGCCACACCATCATACATTCCGATAAAAGAAGGCGGCTGGCGCCCCAGACATCCGCCTTGCAGCATTGAAGCGCCTGTTGATGAGTCAATACAAGGAAGGTAAGCTTCCCACCCTCCCCTGTTGTAACCTTCATGAAGCAGTCCGTTCCGGGGCGTAAACCGGACACAACGATTCCGCCATCTCGCTCAACCACAACTCCATGGGATGTTTCCACCGAACGCACAGTTTTCGCATCGAATGCAAACTCCGGTTCGATTCCCCTGGTTTGCGAGAAGACATGGCATGGTCCATCGGGCGTATCGAGCCTGCAAACCGGCTGCGCCGAGGCATACTTGAGCAGCGCGCCATCAAGAGATAGATTCACAGGGAATATGCCAAGCGCCCCTTTTTCAATGGTGACCGGTTTCCCGGGAAAGACGATCGCCTCTCCCTTGAATTTCGTCTCGAATTGCAGGGGACCGATTTCCCTGTCTTTTGCGCCGCGCTGGTGATTATTGAAAAATACGAACGCCCGGTTTCCATCAACCCGGGCAATACACCTCAGAACATTCGTGTCAGATGGGTCATGCGGCTGAATCGGCGGGAGCACAGGAAATGCAGGCGCGAGAGATTCTCCATAATCCCGCAGGAACATATGCAGAGCGCGGAGGGAATAGTACCACTCGCGCGCAACGCCATACTCTCCCAGCGGCGCCTCGAAGTCATAGGAGAGAACCGGGCAGCTCTGCTCGTGCATGCTGGTATTTTTTCCCCAGGGGTGCGTACCGCCATGATACATGTAATATCCGAGGAGATTGACGCCTTTGCCGATCATCACATAAGCAAGGGCTGCAATATCGGCGTCCGTGAACAAAGGTCTGCGCCGAATGGTGATCTGATTTCCACCGCCAACCTCGCATGTGGACGCAGGATACCCGGAGGGAAGCCAGAGTCCCTTATCCAAGCCATCCGGCTGCCGCGAGGGCATGGCGCTGGCATAATCGCTGTCGTCCATCCTCGAGGGAAACAAATACTGCCCAGAGGGGGGAAGCGGATGGAATCCCGATTCCCAGGGCGCATCAGTATAGGCGCCATACATCGGGATCATTTCATTTTTGGGCAAAGAGGCGTTGCCCCACGCCGTGGCGGAGTAAAAGGGCGCGTCAAAACCGGCATTACGCGCGAGTTTCTTGAGCGCGGACAAATGCTCCGCGCCGCCATAGTATTCGTTATCGATCTGCACGCCTATCACTGGTCCGCCATCCTTGAGAAGCAGTCCCTTTGCCTGCTGGAATTCCTGCTCCATGAACTTGCGGGCGTAATCGAGGTAAACCGGCTCGTTCGTGCGGGGTTTGCATTTGGCGTAAAGCCAATCCGGCAATCCGCCGTTGCGGCACTCGCCGTGGCACCAGGGACCGATTCTCAACCAGACATAAAGTCCGTGTTTTTGGCACAGTTCTATGAATCGCCACAGGTCCTTGTCGCCAGTCCAATCCCACTTGCCCTCTTCCTCCTCATGGTGAATCCAGAAGATATAGGTTGCCACGATATCGATCCCCCCGGCTTTCATCTTGAGGAGTTCCTGTTCCCATTCGGCGTTCGGATACCTGGAGAAGTGAAACTCCCCCATCACAGGCAGCCAGCTTTTGCCGTTTCGCGTGTAGCAGAAGCTGTTCAGCCAGAACTCTGCGCCATCCGGGCTTTTCCGAGCGCCTCCCGCGAGTTGGCTCGGTTTTAACTGGCGATCTAATCTGCTGGCGTCAAATGTATAGATCAAGGTCGTCTTTTCGTTATCCATATTCATCGTAAACCTCCCCGACTCATTCGAGTTCTTATGATTGCCTGCAGTTTCTGCGTTACAAAACGCACACGCCATCAACATAATGAATATAGTGCCTGCGAAAAGGAAAAGGTTGATATAATTCAGATTATTCAAGCTGCATCTGCACAACCTTACTGAGTATAATGGAACATTCCTTTCTGACATATTTCAATCCCTTTTTCTTTTTAAAAGATGACTATTTTTACAAAGACTCTGGTTCAATCAAGGAAATAACGAGTTTTCGATTTATTTGAACCGGATTTTCACTTTTCATCCCTTTTTTTTATCATTTATCCCCCCCTCATTTTAGCGTACCGTAATGGTCTGTAAGCGCCCGTATGGGAATTGACAGGAAAAAGCGTTTGTAGTGTAGTAATCTCGTGAGAATACAGAAAAATCGAGGCGCTTTTAAAGGAACATCATCCCCGGATTCTGATCTTTGATCCTCTTACCGCTACGCTCGGTGAACGCGTCAACATGAACGCTGCGAAGGAAGTCACGCGGCTTTTGACGCCTGTTGTGAAACTGGCGGAATCGTATTCGTGCGCGATCCTCTTAATCTGCGGATAAAAAGCGCAAAAATAATATCAAAAAAGTCGGCGAATTAACCTCAATCCGAACGGAACTTGGGTTAGAACATATCCCCTTGGTGCTCTTTGTGTCTTTGTGGCTGGAATCTATTATTTAACTGGGATTAAGGGGATGAACGGGATAAGATAACATTATCGAATTCCTCTCTCTTATCAGAGTCATATTGTTCCATATTCTAAAAGGGGTAAAAAGAGTCAATTGAAGGCGTTAATTTACATTCGCTTGGAAGATTGACCCCAAAATCGTTTGATATGATAAACGCAACCGGATAAAGAAAAAAGCGGGGAGAAAAATCTCCCCGCTCCTTATAATTCATTCACAATGAAATCATACGGGCATCAGTAAAGATTCCAATCCCCGACGCCGGACGCCTTGGGAGTGACGGATTCCCAGGTAGCGCCTACGCGGATTTCGTCAACTTCAACCGACATAGTAGTGCTGGCGCTGCCCTGCCGCAGGTTCACCCTGCCAACGCCATTGGCAAGGTCTGTGCCGCTGGCGACAGTTGTCAGGTTGGGCGTTCCTGGAGCGGATTCTCCCAGTGTTGGATTGATCCAGAGGCGGCTGACATCATTTGCCGCGTCAACGACAAAATCATAGGAAACAACGACAAATACAGGGGTATTGATATCGCGATTGCTCGTTTCCCACTGAATCGTATCAGCGCTTGCATTGCGGATGCCCAGGAGGTACTTTCCTGCTTCAGAGCCCTGCTTAACAAATACTTTTGAATGATAATCAGTCGAAGTCGTTCCCGCAGAACAGAAATGGAAGAAATAATCGCCGGTTGCGTTTCCCTCAGCTACGACATTCAAAATGAAGGAGCCATATACGCTGCTCGCCTCGGTTTGGTTGCCCACTGGAACGATGTCAAAACCGGGATCTATATAACCTGAACCATTCAATACCGATACTTTATTTCCTTGGGAAGCGGGTAGTTCAGGAAAGATAAGAGAATCGGCAATAACCTGAACATCATTGGAGGCGTTGGAACCGGTTGGCGCCCAACCCGCATTTCCACACAGATTGGCAACCACATAATCAAATCCTTCATAAACAGGCAGGGAAGGCTGGGCAAAAAGGCTGCCGGTCAACGCCAGGGAAGCCAATGACACAAAACAAACTAAATTAATTTTTTTCATCATGACATCTCCTTTTTCTAAATTAATAATAAATCTTACTGTGAAGAACCGGAAATTTCAGCGCCTCCTTTCCAGAAATGAAAATTTTGGGGAATCATTTCCCTTTGACTATATGAAAGATTTATATTTTCTACAACATGGGAACAAAAATCAAGGTTTATTTAAAGAAAAAAGCGGGGAGAAAATTCCCCCCGGGGCATATTCGCCAAACTGCCGAAATCAATTGACAGTTCGACAAAATTATCATTATCCATTAAAAAAGTCGGATCATGATGATGGACAATCAAAATAAACATGTCGATCCCTCGAAGTTTTCCTGTGTTTTTCACCCGGGCGTCATTGCCAAATGGACTTGCCAGAGCTGCAAAAACCTTTTCTGCGATGCGTGCGTGATTCATAAATCCATAGGGAAATTCAAGGCGCATATCTGCCCGAATCCCCAATGTCGCGGGCGATGTACCCCGATTCAGGTGGATGAGTTCTCCGGAAACGTTCAAGAAGTGGCGGAACCAGAAAAGGAAGAGAAAAAACTCATAAAAGAGGTCTCCCCTCTTAAACGTTACCTTACCCGATATTATCTTTCCATCTTTTTCCCGGGTTTCACCCTCATTGCTTATGATATCATGCTTGCCCTCGAGGGAAGAAAACCCATATTATGGCTCATTCTTGCCTGGGCGCTCCTCCTGTTCCTCATCTCCGGAAGATATTTCTGGGCTTACGTATTTGTCACCACTATTTGCTTTTTTCATGCAGTGTATTCAGGTTACAGAATTTACGCTCAATTCATCTTCAAAGACGCAAATAATCTCGTGAATGGGATAGCGCTGGCGTTATGGCTGCTTTCCTTCCTAATTCTCGTATTCTCTCATTCCGAGTTTTCGGAATAATCTTATCTCGAGGCAATATCTATGATAATCTCAAGCAAAAAAACAGGTAGAACGTCCTGCGCCTATTCCGTATTCTCAAAATTCCTGCTGTGTCTCTTCATTACTGGAATTATCTCCATATCTTGTTATTCGGACGATGGAGAGGAAAAGAAGAACCAGATTTCCCGAGATATCCATATAGGGCTCTCCCCCAATCCGTCGCGACTGGAAAACCTTGCAGCCCTTGAAATCCAGCGGTATGTTTATCTCCGCGCCAATCGTATCCTTCCCCTCATTCAAATGAATAATAAAACCGAGAAGATGAAAGGCATCCTTTTGTTTCAAAAAGATTCCCCCCTGCTTTCGATGCCCTCCATAGATCGGGAGACCCTGAAAAAAATCAAAAACCTCGGAAAACAGGAATACCTTTTAAAAACGATCCATAACGACAAGAACCATTTTCTCTTGATCTGCGGGGGCGATACGCTGGGGACATTGTATGGGGCTTACAATTTTGCCGAACATCTCGGAGTACGATTCTACCTCGATGGGGATGTGATCCCTGATCGGAAAATTAAATTCGAAATCCCCGAACTGGATGAAACGGCAAAGCCTCTTTTTACCCTGCGCGGCATCCAGCCGTTCCATGATTTCGCGGAAGGTCCGGATTGGTGGAACGAAAACGACTACAAATCCGTGATCGCCCAGCTCCCAAAACTCCGCATGAATTTCATCGGGCTCCACACCTATCCGGAAAAGGCGCCCCATGCGGAACCAACCGTATGGATCGGTTTGTCAAAAGATATTGAACCGGATGGAAGGGTGCGGAACAGCTACCTCTCCAGCTATATGAATACGATTCGCGCGGAAATCATTCCGGGTAACTGGGGGTATGAATCAAAGAAAACAGGGGATTACGTTTGCGGAGCGGATCAATTGTTCGATCGGGACGCCTTTGGTCCTGATGTGATGCATGATTATTTTCCGGCGCCCAAAACCCCGGATGAGCGTAATGAAATTTTCAATCGCACAGGCGATATGCTCAAAAACGCCTTTGAATGGGCGCATTTTCTCGGAATAAAAACATGCGTGGGAACGGAAGTTCCCCTCACCATTCCCCAGGCGGTGAAGGATCGCATCAGGGAATCCGGCGGGAATCCGGACGATCCGGCAACGCTTAAAGAAATATATAAAGGAATCTTCAACCGCATCATAAAAACTTACCCCATCGATTTCTACTGGATGTGGACAAACGAGGGATGGACATGGAGCGGAATTGACGAGAATGCCTGCGAGGCGGTTATCAGGGACATGATGACGGCATACGAGGCTGCAAGGGAGATTTCCGCTCCCTTTCGCATGGCAACCTGCGGCTGGGCGCTGGGACCCCAGTACGATCGCTCCCTTTTCGATAACGCCCTTCCCAAAGACATGCCCCTGAGCTGCATCAACCGCCAGGTGGGATTCACGCCCGTTGACAAGGGTTTTTCCCGGGTTTCCGGAAGGGATAAATGGGCTATCCCCTGGTTGGAGGATGATCCCGCCCTCACCGCTCCGCAGCTCTGGGTTGGAAGGATGCGGCGCGATGCAGCGGACGCCCTTGATTACGGCTGCACAGGGCTCATGGGCATTCACTGGCGAACCGGGCTCATCGGACCCAATGTTTCCGCCCTCTCCCGCGCAGCATGGCAGCAGGATTCCTGGAAAGAGGACTGGAAGAAAAAAAGATTCGTTGAAATGAAACCCGGACCCCTTTCCGGCAAATACGCGAATTATCCCAATAATGCCATCGAGAATACAGATGACGATCCGCTGTATCAAACCGTCAGGTGGGATGTTTCCGGGTATCGTTTCCAGGTTCCCAATGGCATGTGCCAGGTAACGCTTAAATTCTGCGATCCGCATTACAGCGAATCCGGGAAACGGGTGTTCCATACCCTGATCCAGGGGAAAAAGGTTATCGACAGCCTCGATATTGTAAAAAGGGTGGGGAAAAATGTCGCGCTTGATTTTGATTTCAAGGACATCGATGTAAAGGACGGCTGGCTCAGAATCGACTTCGATTATGTGGTGGAATACCCCTGCATCGCTGCAATCGTTATATCCGGAAAGGGATACGAGGAGAAGATCAATTGCGGTGGTCCGGCATACAGGGATTTCAAGGAAGACTGGCCTGCGGATAACCAGACAGAAATCATGCCCGGGACAGGCGACTTTTACCAGGACTGGGCATTGCATCAATTCGGACCTGAGGCAGCATCGCAGATTGCATCTATTTTCGAGAATCTGGACAATAAGCTTCCCAGGCCCCTGGGGTGGATCGATGGTCCCGGGGGGCTTGCGCGAAACGCCAAACCCTGGGAGGAGGTTCGCGGCGATTATGCCTTTGTGGATGAGATGGAGGCTTTGAAACCCATGATCAGGGGAAAGGGGAATCTGCGCCGTTTCGATTACTGGCTGCGTCATTTTCAATATTTAAGGGCTGCGGGCAAGCTGGGTTGCGCATGGGATAAATTCGAAAGAATCATGAATCCCATCCATCCGGAAAAGCCCGATCCAGATAAAACGGGCGTCCCGGATTCCGAACAGGCGAAAAAGATCGCAAAAGAAGAGGCGCTTCCTGTTTATATCAGTATGATTGGTTTCATCAGGGAAATGGAGGAGCGTCTCCTTGCAACAGCGGGAAATATCGGAGAAATAGGAACTATCACGAACATCGAATCGCATCTCATCCCCCGGGTGATAACGCGAACAGGGAAAAGGCTGGAGGAGGCGATGGGAACGCCGTTGCCTCCGGAGGCGAAATTAACCAAAGAATACGCAGGTTCCGCCTGTATGTTCGTTCCCACACACCCCGGCGGGGTTCTGAAGGGGGAAAAACTGGAACTGAAGGTGATCGTTCTTGCGAAGGAATCGCCTTCATCTGTTCGATTATTCTGGAGACCTTTGGGAAGCGGAAGATTTCTCGCGAAAGGGGCGCATAAGATCAACCGAGGCGTTTACAGGGTGAATCTCATCGAGCGAGAAATGGCGTCGGGCATCATGGAATATTATGTGGAGGCGTTGACAAAAGAAGGCAGCGTTTTCTGGCCTCCCAGCGCGCCTGAAATCTGCCAGACCATTGTGATAGTCCCCACGGAATAAATGGCGCATCTTGACTCTGCGCCGCTGGATGCAGGATCAATCTTTCCATATCTGAAAATATCCGCCCATCAACAGAAACTGGTTGCCATATTGTCTCAGTTTCTGACTATAAATGTCAATAATTGCCCACCTTCATTTTTCATAAATTATTGAATTAATTCATCTTATTAAGTTGTATAAATTGGCACAACTATTGCTTAGTAAAAAGGGTTAATTCAAGAGAGGATTGTAACAATGAACGTGGTTCTCATAGATAACGATTTCAACCTGGTAAAAAGCCTCGAGATGATCATGAAACATAAAGGCTACATGGTTCAATCCTTTACAGATCCGGAAAAGGGATTTAATTATCTGAATGAAGGAGGTCCGGCTGACGTTTTAATCGTGGATTACATGATGCCGAATCTGACAGGCGATGAACTCGTTAAAAAAGTGAAGAAATTTCTCTCTGAGACATGCAAGATCATCATGATCAGCGGCCATACCAATTTATTCGGTTCGCTCGATCTGAAAAACATTGGAATTCAAACTTTTTTACCGAAACCTCTTGACCTTGGCTACCTCTTTCAGGTAATAAATTAAATTTGGATCAAGACTTGGAGGCAATTAACATGAAACAAACTCTCAACATTATGATTCTCATCATGCTGGTGATAATGGTTTTCAATACAAGCTACACAAGCGCGGAGGAAAATAAGGACAAAAAGTCATGAAAAGCATGTATAAACAGGGCATTGAACCGGAAAGAATATTCAAGCCCCAGGAAACATGCCCTGTCATGGGCGGCAAAATCGTCAAAGAACATTATGCGGATTTTAATGGAAAAAGAATAGATTTTTGTTGCGTAGCCTGTAAAGATAT
>JAFGFK010000377.1 GCA_016931135.1 Candidatus Sumerlaeota bacterium
ATCAGGGTTTTTATATTTTCAAAGAAGTTTTCGAGCCACTCGCCAAAGAAATCCTTGAGAACCGGATTCGCCATAATGAAGATAAAGCCGAAAATAAACACCGCGCCCATGGGGGCGAGGATGATTTTCAACCTGAACCTTTTTTTCCCCAGTGTGGATGATATGCCGCGGCTGTAATCCTCAAAATTCAAGGGGGCGCGGAAAAAGATGCTGAGAGATTGAAGAAAGGCATCCGGAAGAAAGGGCAAATAACCACTCAACGACATGGCAAGGGAAAAGAGCAGGAAAATCCCGAAAAATACGCAAAGGCTCGATCCGAGGTAGAAAAGCCTTAAACCGACAAGGAGTATCAGAATCATCAGGAAATAAACAATGAAGCCTGTCTTTCTTTTACGCGAAAAGAAGCGCAGGATCAGGGCAATAAGAGGAAGCATAATGGCATAACCGAGAAACCCGCCCCCGTGATAAATGAGGATATCGCAAAGAACAACGGAAAGAACAAGGGCGAGGATTTCCTTTTGGGGAGCAGGAGAAACCAGAGCAGCCATCTTTTCCTTCATGTCTCCATACTCAGCCGTTCCCAGCCATTTTGAGGCAAGGGGACTTTTATCTTCTTCGTTATGAGGAGGCGCATCGTTGCTTGCAACCTGGAACTCAATTTCAGACTTATCGGAATGATTCCCGCGGGAATCGTCATTTCCTTCTTTCGCCTGTTCAGGTTCAGGGAAAGAGGGATTGTCTGTAGACTTGTCTTCTTCTCCCATTTTCACTCCCCCTTGCAGAAACGTTAATTTGTCATAAAACAAGGATGAAATATCTGCCCTTTATAATCATAGACGAAAAAATCCCCCTTCGGTTGCCCTTTTGATTAAGAAAACATATAATTGAATACTCTTCTCACAATCAAAATTCATTATTCAAGTATAAGTCGTTTAAAAGCTTCTGCGGATTCAATAAAAATTTATCAATTAAATTCTTGACTCTGAACGGATTCCGCATGGAAATCCATGATAAAGATCGGGGAGGAATCTTATGGATTCAAAAGGACGCGTTTTAACAACCTTATCGAACAGCGAACCGGATCGGGTTTCGATCAACTACTTTGCAAACCCGGGAATCGATCTGCGGCTGAAGAAACATTTTGGATTGAAACCCGATGATCACGAGGGATTAAACAGGGCGCTTAACGTCGATTTCCGGGGAATCGGGGCGCCTTATACCGGAAGAAAACTGCATCCTGACATCCCCGAGAAGGGGATTCTTGTCGATGACTGGGGGATTCATCGCCGCTGGATCGAAAACGAATTCGGCGGATACTGGGATTACTGCGTTTTCCCCCTTAAAGACGCATCAGAGGAAGAGGTCGCCAACTGGGCGCTGCCTTCGCCGGATGACCTCGACTACTCTGTAATCCCCGGGCAGTGCGCGCAGCATCAGGAATACGCCATTTTTGCGGGCAATGCGGGCATCGGGGATATCATCAATGGAAACGGCATGCTTCGCGGCATGGAACAAACCCTTATCGACCTGATTACAGATGATCCTGCGGGGCTTCTTCTGGCTAAAAGGCGCACGGAGATCAACCTGGAGATCATGGCAAGAACTCTCGAAGCCGCAAAGGGACTCGTGGATATGCTCTGGCTGGGAGAAGACCTGGGCACCCAGATCGGACCCATGATCAGCCTGGAGACATACAGGAAACGCCTGATGCCCCTGCATCAGAAATATATCGATCTTGCAACAAGCCAGGGAATCCCGGTGATTATTCACACATGCGGATCGAGCAGCTGGGTTTACGAGGATTTTATCAAGATGGGCATCAAGGCGGTTGATACTTTGCAGCCGGAGGCGCGCAATATGGCGCCGGAATATTTGAAAAAGACATTCGGTGGGAGGCTGGCGTTTCAAGGATGCATCAGCACTGCGGGACCTGTGGCAATGGGAACGGTGGGGGAAACCGTGGACTACTGCCGCCGCACGCTCAAGATCATGATGCCGGGCGGGGGTTACTGTTTTTCCCCCACGCACTGCCTGCAGGATAATTCGCCAACGGAAAACGTAATCGCCATGTATCAGACTCCCCTTAAATATGGGGTTTACTGAGAAGAGGAGGAAAAAAATGAGCGAGGTGCGGATCGGAGTGATCGGCGCAACGGGACGCGGCGGAATGTCTATACACTGGCATAAGCCCGGGGGAAGGTCCATCGTTGCCGGAGCTGCGGATGTATCGGAGAAAGCCCTGGACTGGTTCCGGAAAAACATCAATGACAAGGCGTTTACCACAACGGACTACCGCGCGCTTCTGGAGAGAAAGGATATAGACGCCATTGCTGTAATGAGCCCGGATTTCACGCATGAAAAATACGTGTGCGACGCATTCGATGCGGGTAAACATGTATTCACGGAAAAACCCATGGCTATTACAACGGAAGGATGCGACCGGATGCTTCGCGCATGGGTTAATTCAGGCAAGAAGTTCATGGTGGGTTTCAATATGCGGTACATGAACATCTTCCGCGTGATGAAGGATGCGATCGACAGCGGCGCGATTGGGGAGGTCAAGGTGGTATGGGTGCGGCATTTTGTGGGATTCGGCGGGGAATGGTATTATCATGACTGGCATGGATCATCGAAAAACACCACCGGGCTTTTATTGCAAAAGGCTTCCCATGATCTGGATATGATACACTGGATTACCGGGAAATACGCGAAGCGGGTTGCGGCATTCGGGGGGCTTGATTATTACGGGGGCGACAAACCGAACGATCTGCGATGTCCCGAGTGCGGTGAAAAGGAAACATGCGTGGAATTTCTCGATCCCCGGGGAAACGCGGATTCCAGAATGAATCAATGCGTTTTCCGGAAGGAGATCGAT
>JAFGFK010000378.1 GCA_016931135.1 Candidatus Sumerlaeota bacterium
AAATCCTCGGAAAGCCGGATGCGAAAAGTTTTAACAAATAACATAAACGCCCCACCCGTTTAAAATATATAATGGAATTTAATAGTTCAAACAAAAGGCTTTTTCAATGGAAAAGGAAGGAAAAACGGATGAAGGCGAAATGTCGCTTCGATCCACATCCCACCATCCACTACCCACTATCAACAACCGCCATTTTAATTGATTTTATTCATATATTCAAGAAATTCCTTCGCGGGGACATATCCTACAAGGCTGTGAAACTTTCCCTGCGTATCAATGAATATGGTCGTTGGAAAGCCCGTGATCTGGAATTCCCTTAATCTCTGGTTCGCCTCGGGAGTCATATTTGTCGTATCATATTTGATCATCACGAAATCCCGGGATCTTTCGATCACCGCCTTATCCGTGAACACATTCTTATCCAGCACTTTGCAGTAATGGCACCAGTCTGCATAAAAGTCAATCATAACAGGTTTGTTTTCCATTCTGGCAAGCATGATTCCCTCTTCAAAATTATGTATCCATTTGATTTTGTTTTCAGGCTCTTTCTTTTGGGAGGTCTTTTCACTTGCGGCAGAGGAAGTTGCGGCGGGCTTGGGCGCCGCCTGTTGTTGCCCTGGGGGGGCAGCCTTCTTCATGAAGTTAAGAAAAATATCGGGTTTTACGTAACCTATCAGGGGATGACGCTTGCCGTTTGTATCAACGATGACAAAACAGGGGAATCCCGTGATCTGGTAATCTTCCAGAACCTTTTGCACATCAGATGTCGGTTGCGTTGCATCGAATTTAATCAGCGTAAAACGCCTGGTTTCCTCGATCACCCTTTCATCGGTAAACGTATTATCGTCCATGACCTTGCAGTATGTGCACCAATCGGCGGTAAAATCGATCAATGCCGGCTTGCCCTGCGCCTTTGCCTGATCCAGCCCCTTTTGAAGATCGTGAATCCACCCGATCCTTTTTTGCTCGACGGTTTTTTCCTCTGTTTCTTCCTGCGGGGGAGGTGAAGAAGACGTTTCGCCGCTTTCGGTTTTATCCTTGACCGCAGAAGCCACTATAGGCCAGGCGATAAACAGCGCCACCCCGATCATGACCACTCCAAAGGCGCGCTTTACATGGAGCATCCATTTCCCCGGCCTTGGCAATGCGTTCAACGAGCCCGAAAGCGTGCCGATCACGATCAGTATCGTGCCCATTCCAAGCGCAAAGGCGAAAAAATACAAAGCGCCCACGATCCAGCTGCCGGATTTTATGATAAACGCCACTAGGGCCCCGACAACCGGCGTCACGCACGGAGTGAGAACCAGTCCTGATAAAAGCCCCATCAGAAATACCCCGACGAATCCCCTTTGTTTCCCGCTGAACTTTATATTCAACGAAGATGGGATGCGGATTTCAAAGAGTCCCAGCATGGATAGACCAAATATGATCAGCAACAGGGAAAGCGCGGAAACAATCCACAGGCTCTTTAAATAGTTGGAAACAAGCGAACCCATTTTACCGGTGAACGCCCCCAGAATTGAATAAGTCACGGCAAGCCCCAATACATAAATCACGGAAAGCAGGAACGCCATCTTTTTTGTCTTGATGGAGGAACTGTTCAGAATCACGCTCGATGTGATTGGATAAATAGGCCATACGCAAGGCGTGAAACTCAAGGCGATGCCCGTAATGTAGGCGAAGAAAATGCCGGTTACCCCAAGCCATCTCTCGTATGAAATATCAGTTTCGGATTCTGCGAATGCTGGAATCGCCATAAAAAGAAACACGATCCATAGAGTCAAAACGACTGATGGGTGGGAGAAAATTGGGAGAGGGAATTTTGTCGTCATTATGATCAGCTCCTTGTTATAATTACTCACGAATAAAAGAGAGCAAAATTCATGCCGGAATATTCACTTCTATTGAACTGATTTCATATCAATCCTCTACATGTTGATTCCATTTTTGACGTTTTCTCTTTACGATAATTTTTGTCACATCATGATGGCTGAAATTTTCTCTTTTTTTTGTCCATATTTATATTGATTTTCCTTTGGAGAAATATAATATGTCAACATTTCATTTGAAAGAAGATGAGTGTTTTGGTTTTAATAAATTAGTTTTACATGGGGGAATTTATGCTTTTCAAGGAAAGCAAGATGCGTTATAAGGCGTCGATGCCAATGAATGAGGGGAAATTCTGGTATTTTGATTCATATTACTTATAGCATTTTAGTGGGGGGGATGATTCTTTTCTTTCCGGTTTTGGCTTTTTCCGGAGGCGAGGCGCAGAGAAGTTTTTCCCTGGTGTGTTATAATTCCAGTGAATCCTTCACTATTTTCATTGATGTGGTTCCGGAACAAGGAACTAAATCATGGGCGTGCGATGATCAACCTCCTTCGGGTTGGATCGTGAGCAACATCAGCGATGGAGGGGTGTGGGACAATAATTTTCGCAAGGTGAAATGGTTCTTTATGAATGATGACGCTCCGAGACTCTTGAGTTATGACATCCTGCCTCCCAAAATCGCTTCCGGAACAGTTGTTTTTTCTGGTCGCGCCTCTTTTGATGGACCTACCATTGTAACCGGCGGAGAATCATCTCTCGATTGCCGCCCTCCTTCCATAATATCCAATCCCGTATCCGTTTCCGCTGATTATGGAGATTCCGTATTATTTTCCGTTGCGGCAATGGGAAACGGCGTTCTTTCCTATCAATGGATTAAAAACAATGGATCCCTTTCCGATTCCATGAATATATCGGGTTCGAATACGAATTCCTTGAGAATCGATCCCGTTGAATTCAGCGATGCGGGTAATTACCAATGCGAGGTGAGCGATGTCTGCGGTTTGACTTTATCAACCGTTGCCGCTCTTACTCTGAAAACCCAACCTTCGATGACAGAATCGCCGCCCTCCAATACGCTTTATAGTGAATCTGCGGATCCTGAAGCCACAACTGTCAAGGCAAAAGAAACTCCTGAAGACGAGGATCAGATGGTTTCAAAAAGCGTAAACAAAGCAGAAATCTCTGAATCTTCCCCGGTTGAAAATACCCCTTCTCCTACAATTGAGGAACCAGTCTTCAATATCGCGCCATCAGGCGATTATGATTTCCGCTTCGTTGCGGTTGGTAAATCGAAATCCGTTTCATGGACAATTGAAAACTCAGGAGGCGGGGTATTGAGCGGCTACGCATCGAGCGATAATCCTCGTTTTTTCGTTCAGAATCCCTCTTCCTATCATCTGCCGCGATATGAAAAAGCGGCGATCGGGGTATGTTTCAAACCGGATCGCGACGGTTTCTCTTCCGCTACCCTTACTTTTACCGGAGTACAAGAAACGGGGATTTTGATTTCGGGCTACGGCTATTATCCTCATTGCGCTGATCTTGATGGAGACATGAAGATCGGCGCAGATGAGGTCACGCTTTATGCAAGCGAATGGAAACGCGGAAAACGCGATTGCGTGGATTGCGTCAAACATGGCGCCTCGATCTATCTGAAATCGGAAAAGTATAAGATTGTAGGTAAGCAGGATGCGGAATCCACAAAAAACTGCAGGGATTCCATTATAGCGCCGGAGATGGAGTAGATATGAAACAAAATATGAAGATACGGAAAAACAGAAGCCTGATATTTGTTTTTATATTTTTCGCCGTTTCCTTCGCGACGTTTTCTAAACCAACGGCGGAGCGGCTCTTACCGGATTATTATAACCCGGGACAGCCGATCAGGGTGGAGTTGAAAATCGATCCGGGAAAAGACGCCCTTGCCTGGGTTGTGGAAGAATCGCCCCCAGCCGGTTGGAAAATCTCCCGCATCGAAAATGAGGGGGTTATGGATACATTGAATCAGAAGGTCAAATGGGGTTTATTCCTGGATAATAAATCCCGCGATTTGTCTTACACAATCATTCCTTCCCAGAATGAAAATACCATGGCGGTCTTCTCCGGACTTATCAGCGTCAATGGAAAAAGTTTTGATATCGAAGGGATTAAAATCCTGGAATGGGGATTAAAACGGCTCCTGAACCATTTCCTGGGAATCCCGGGCGGAATGCCCATTGATCCTAACTATGACAATCAATGCGATATCGGAGATATCCTGTATTTTTTAAATCATAGAGGAGAAAAATGACAGAAAACAACTCTAAACTTCGTATGGTTTTATGTTTCCTTATATTGGCGCAGATTGCCTTCACATCCCTGGGAGTAACCTATCCCTATGATGGACAGGTGAATCGCGATGTCAGAAGGGACCGCATCATCGCAATTTGCGAGGATTACGCCTCCTTGTTTTATTACGTTGGATCCCAGAATATCGATTATTCCTCCTATTGGGGCGCCACATGCCCCGATCCGACCATCGGATGGAAAACCGGCATGAAATACTGCTGGGGAGGAGAGGATACCACGAGAATATATCTGGCCCGCCTGGGTGAGAACGATGGCGCGGGAAATATGTACACCAGCTCCGGTTCTTCCTTTGACCAATTCTGCACAGGCACGGATTGTTCCGGCATGGCTTCCGTTGCCTGGACTTCCCCCCGTTATTCCACTTCAGGATTTCCCAATATCAGCGACGATATCGCATGGGAAGACCTTCGTATGGGCGACGCCACCAACAAGGCAAGCTCTCACATCCGCATATTCGATTACTTTGTGGGTGATATCAATACCATTATGTTCTATGAAAATACATCCGGAGGCGGACTCCTCTGGAAGGATGTTCACCGTTCCCTCGCTCGTGATCTCACGTATCAACCCATTCGTTATAACAATCCGAGCGGATACAAGGTTGTTGTTTATCCCGAACCGGTCATTACCTATATCCGAAGAACCGGCGTTGAACGCGCAGAATTGAGATGGGATGGCGAGGCGGACCTGGGATTCCGGCTTTACCAAAGCGCAAACGGCGTGAATTGGTCCATGATCCGCAACTATAACCAGCTTGTATATGATATGCGAACCTGCGACATCTCGGGACTGCTGCCTGATACAACGTATTTCTTTAAAATGACCGCAGTCAACGGCGGAGAAACTGAAACCATCGTTTCTTCAATCGCCTCTTTCAGAATCGATGGTTTCCCCCATCGCCTCCTCATTGTGGATGGATTCGATCGCTATCGTACGTCGTTTTCCATGAACCATGACTTTGTATTCCGATGTGGCTCCGCCCTGGGCATCCGCGGGGTCGGATACGACTTTTGCAGCAACGAAGCGGTAGTAGATGAACAGGTCGATCTCCTGAATTACGAAGCGGTATTATGGATACTGGGGAATGAAACTACCATTGATGAAACCTTTTCCTGGCCTGAACAGATGCATGTGATGAATTACCTCGAGAATAACGGACGCCTCTTCGTCTCCGGCGAAGAAATCGGGTGGGACCTCGACGAAAGAGCTGACTACCCAACCTATAAAAACGGCTCAGTGAATGATTTGCCTTTTTATAATGACTATCTCATGTCCTCCCTTTTAAATGACGATGCGAATACTTTTCACGTTACCGGCGAACCCGGTTCTATCTTTGACGGTCTTGATTTTTATTTCGATGATGGAACACAGGGATCATACATGGTGGAATATCCGGATGTGATCACCCCGCTTCACGGCGCGTCGATCGGATTGAATTACCCTGGCGCGGTTTCAGGCGCAGCGGGCGTTTACAATTCTTCTCCCACCACAGGCACGCTTGTCTATCTGGGCTTCCCCTTTGAAACCATCTATCCGGAATCCGCGCGCCATGACGTCATGAAGGCGACTATCAATTATTTCGATCTTCCCGTTCAGCCTCCGACCATCCAATCCGTGATTCAAACCGCCGCGGATTCCGTCACTGTGACATGGGATGGTCACGCCAGCGAGGGGTTCCGACTCTTCCAGAAAACAGGTTCCGGTTCCTGGCTGTTGATCCTTGATGAAATCTCCCTTGATTCAGATTCGGCTTCCGCATTGATTAGCGGACTCAGCGAAAATACGCTGTACGCCTTTAAACTCCAATCCGTCAATTCTTCCGGCGCAAGCGCCGATTCTGACGTACTGTGCGCCTCGCTCGG
>JAFGFK010000379.1 GCA_016931135.1 Candidatus Sumerlaeota bacterium
ATACAGGATATTCAGGATTTATATCATTATATCCTGCCCATCCTGTCCATCCCTGTTAAACAATTAATCGCTCCCATTATCCCAGTTAATTTTATTTCTTTTTTATCCGCAGATTCACGCAGATTGTTTATTCATAATCTGTCCTGCTCTTATTAAAAAGCATGTTATATTTGGTTGCGGCTCTTCCGTGCCGGGGGTGGTTGTTGTTTAAATGAAATCCGACAGGATTTCCAGAACGCGCCTGAGATAATCGACTGCAGATGAAAGAGCCTGTTCCAGGTTTTTCTGAAAATCATCCAGCGCTGTTTCATCCCCCCGATCGGTCACCCCGCGAAGGCTCATGCACAATACCCCGTTTTCCGATGCCGCCCGGATCACGGAATAACTTTCACAATCGAAAAGGTCTATGCCGCGGCGAAAGAGTTCCTTTCGTACAAGGGAATCCGAAAGGATAAAATCCGCAGAACCGGTTGTTCCAAAAGAAAGTCCCTGCAAACGCCCCATCTCGCTTAAAAAAAGCTCACTGATATCCAAATCGCGCCGCTCGAATTTTTCCGGGGCGCCGGAAGCAGAATGGAAAAATGGATCAACGCTTTTCCACTTGGAAATAAAATCCGACAAATCCACAACCTTCTGCGCAAAAAAAACAGAACCCGGAGACAGTTCCGGATGAACCGCAGCCGCTACGCCGAAATCAAGAATGATCCGCGGTTTGTAAATCCCCAGTATCTGCTTCGCCGCAACATAAGCGCGATCCCCGCCAACGCCCGATTCGATGATAACGCTGCGATATCCCTCCAGAATTCCCGAATATCCCCCGAAAAGCGAAAACCGCTCCCTCTCCGCGCTCTTCAAAATAGAGGCGAGAGACTTTGCCTCTTTGGGATGGGAACATACGATCCCGATTTCTGCCGCTGAATCCATTTTTCTTTTTCTGGAATTTGCTGAATTTAAATCCTGCCTCGCTTCGCCTGTAACGAAATACAACGCTCATCCAGCATGCGCTTTAAATCAAGGTTATTTTTGGGATGAAATCCAAGTGACGCATCCCATACATCCGCGCGTTCCATGCACAGATAGATGAAAACATCCGGATGCGCCTCTTTTAACCATTTTACCATATTCCTGTACATCCCAATCCGCAGCGGCTTGAAATATCGCATCTTTCCGTCTTCGCCCGGGATGAATTCCTCGTAGAGAATCCTCGAATCAGGAAACCGTTTCTGTATCACGGGTTTCAAGGGTGGCGGAAAACGAAACGATCCCAGGCTTATCCAGAATACGCGCGAGATGTCCACCGCTTCGGATAATTGCCTCACGACTTGCCGGTACGCCTCTTCCCATCCTTCAAAAAAGAGGAGCGGATCGAAGTGAAACGCAACCGGATGCCCCCGGCTTTGCGCGATGGAAGCTGCGTTCAAGCGTTCCCCCAAAGGAGCCGCTCCAATCTCTTCCTTTTGAATCAGGCGGTCCGGATTCAATGACCATGCCAGGATCATCCGCTCCCGGGGCTCGAGTCCCCTTATCGCTTCAATATCAACGGTTTTTGTCTTCAACTCGAGAAATACGCCTGGGAATTCATGAAGGATAGGAGCAAGGCGATGCGTGGTCTGCATGATCGATTCCAGCGCCAGGCTGTCCGTATATTCCCCGGTTCCCAACCGGAATATTTCTCCCTGTATTTTGGAGAAGCGCTCTCTCAATTCTTCCGTCATGTCATCGACGTTTGCGTAATAAACAATATTGGGGTTGTTAAGGTACGCCTGAAGGATGCAGTAAGAGCAGTCGAGAGGGCAACCGGCTGCATGATGGAGAACCTGATATAGGCAGCAAAGATGAGATGAGGTTCCGGGGCATAACTTGAGAAATTTTCCGCGATTTTTCATGAGGAGAAGCGTTTTTTTTCCTTCATTGAAAAGGGAAGCGATATCCGTTGCTTGAGAAACCAGGCTTTTTACGTTTACGCCGGTTTCTATCGGAATGCCGGAAAGCCGCGAGAGAACCTCCTTTACGTACGGCAGTTCCTCGCAACCACTTTCGATAAGCGCCTTGTTGATGATGTAATTCCGTATCATGAGTCAATCAGGAAAGTTTGAAATGTCCGGCGACGAAACCGGAGAAGCTGTTCAAAACAATGACTTCATCTTTCGAGAGAACAAGAAAAACATAATCGAACCGCTTCAGGGCGTTCTGGATGAAATGCTGGGATTCGAACCGGGGAACGAGCAGCGCGGTTTTTTTCCGCTTCAACTTGATGAGAACGCATTCCCCCGAGGGATCGAGCGGGAAATAAGGTCCATCGCTCGATTCGAACAGGTTCGCCTCTTTCAGCCACATGATGACAAGTTCTGTAAGGGGAGCGGGTTTTGTTGCGGGTTTCGTTACATCAGATTCTACAGGCAATGTCGCCATCATTTCCCGAACAGGCGGCGCGGCGACAGCTTGCGGGGGCGGAGTTGATTCCTGGAAGGTGGGAAACCTTGATTCCAGGGAAGGATCATCCTTTTGTGGTTGCTCCACGCGTTTTCCGGATATGAATTCCCGTTCCATATCCATCCGAAACTGGTTCATTGCCCGCTGCTCCTCGGCTTTTTGCTGTCTCGCCTTCTGGATGAACCAGAAAACGGAAAGAATGATTCCCACGGCAAGAAATCCGAAGACTACCAATGATAATAATGCCGGATCATTCATGATTAATAAAAACTCCCGATAATCAGAAAAAACTCTCTATTTATTTTTCCCGAGATTCAACCGGTTCTGGATATAACGTACTTGGACATCAACCGTTGCGTCGATCAGCCACTGAAACATATAAATCGCCTCTTTTTCGCTGAACTCATAATGCCGCGCCAGCTGCGCTGCCATGCGTAATACATCATTCTCCCTTTCGGGATGCCGGATCAGATTTTCGATCGCCCCATATTCCCCGCCGGTATTTTTAAAGGCTTCTGTCTCCTCCTGAAACTTGGACTCCGCAACGAATTTCCCTAATGTAATGCGCTCCAGGAGGTTGAGAAGATTCGCGACATCGGTGGTAACGGTTTCCCCGAATCGATCGGAATCCGTTCCCTCGGGGCACGCCTGTTTGATCCATTGAATGTAAAACTCGATCGTCTTTTTTCCCATCTCCGTGGGAATATTGTAAATCGGGCTGGGCGGGGCGTTCCTTAGTATGATCAACGGAACGCCGCTTACATTGGTAAACGATTCCTGATCGCTGTACATGTATCGTCCCAATTCAGCGTGGAGTTCCTCCACGCGCGCCAGCTCGTATTCGAGGAGGGAAAGCTCGGGATGATCTTTCACAAGCCCGGATTCATAGATCGGGAGATTTTGTTTATAGCGAATCCTTTTTTTCAGAGAGATGATGATCTCATTCGCCAGGATATCGAGTCCGGGGCGAAGTTTATTTTGAAGATCGAGTTCTTTTTCCATGATTTCTCCTTACAAAACGAATTCAATTTCTATGGATGTATCGAGCGATCTTGTCAAGAAAAACGAAGGGATCAGACTATTGAAGATATTGAGCGCTTTTTCCGGGAATTAAATATCCCGCTTCCCCAAAATTATGGATTAAAAACAGACATTTTTTTTGCAGAACATCACGGATATAAATTTATCTCCATCAAAATTCACACAGCCGTGTGATGTATTCCTTCGATCCGTCATTCATCCAGGGATCCAGTTCGTCGTGCGATTTGAGCTGCTGTCCCCGCATTCTCGGAACAACCAGATAACCGCATTGCACATCGGCAAGCGATGTCATATCTCCCCACAGCTTCTCGAACTGCGCCACAGGATACACATCCTCCTGCCCGTGTCCCCATCTTCGCTTCACTTCCTTGATCGTGACATACGTGGGAACGCGCTGCGCCATGCGCCGGATGGCTTCTGTGATTTTCTCCGGAGATCCGGAGACGTCTTCGCGCGTGATCCCGAAAATCCCCAGGAGCGGATCGATCTCGATCCACGTGGTGAGAGAATTGTAATAGCGGAGTTTCAATTCATCCTCTTCATGCGGCTGGGCAAGCCCCTCCAGAAGACGCAACTGCCCGTTCACACGCGCAAGACCCCCTCCCCGATCCGATATCCTTCTCGGCGCCACCTCGAACGTCATGACGTTTCCCGATTCCAGGTGCGTTCCCAGAGCCGCCGGATCAATGTCCGCTCCCAGCGTGTCAATATTATGAAGCAAGATCGTCTTTACATTGGGATGCTCCTTCAGAATCCGCGCCAATACCCGGTTCTGGAAAAGGTTCGGGATTTCGTACCAGTGCCCGGGCGGATTGAAACGCTGAATGGGAACATTGTCCGCGTAATCCCTTCCCTCACCCATAGTCTTTGCCCAGTTCATGAGCGCGCTCCGAACCGCATCACGCACTTTCTGCTTCTGCTCATCCAGAGTTTCCTGGGGCGTCTCTTCCCAGAGAAAAACCAGATCCCGCGCCATGGGAATCACCCTCTGACATATCGAACGCCCGGGTGAAAGATAAACTGGTCCTTCATAACCGTAATTCGAATTCATCCTGAGGCGCTTCTCGATCGGATCATGCGTGAGAAAACTTGTTGAAATGATATGGGGAATAACCGTTTTGTAATTCCGCGCGGCGCGTCGGGTTTTTGCCAGGTGTATCTCCAGGAAAGAGCGATGTTTCTCCGCAATTTTTACAAAGGGATTCACCGCTTTGACAACGCCCGCGCCGGTTGTCCAGCGACTCCCCATGCCTCCGGCAAGGGACAGAACGCATACGCCGCCCCGTTTCAGGGCTTTTTCCCCGCGTTTTCTTACATCGGGATCATCTTCCAGATGCAAGGCGTCCCCCTCCCGCGCATCCTGGATATCCGTACTCACGGGGAGGCGATTTCGAGCCAGTCCGATGCGCCCTGATATAAGATCTTCCCGCATCTCTTCATGCAGGATACGGTCGAAACCATTCTCCCGTTTTATTTTTTCCGCGCCCGCATCCCATTCCATCCTGTCCTTCGATGCAGGATCAGCCACGCGGAAAAGATTCGATACTATGGTTCGCAACATGTCGTAGGATTCATCGCCTTTTTCGCATCTGGAGGTGAAACGATCCAGCTCCGCGCGGCGAAGGTAAGGTATGGTTTCCGCCTTCTGGCGCACCAGCTCGGGAACCTGCAAAGCGTAATACCGCGAGGGAAGAAGGGCGTCTTCCCCCTTGAGTAGCGATGCCTGCGTTCCTTTTCCGTTCACGCCGAAGTTATACACGATTGGGTCCATGGCAAAGGGAAGGGCGTCTTCCATCTCACGTTTTGTATTGCTCATGATCTCCAGGATTTCATCACAGAAAGAGATTTTCCGTTTCGGAGATGTGAACATCGCCATGCCGCCTCCGGACATGCCCCCCAACATCAGGAAACCCCAGTAATCCGCGCCCATCCTTTCTCCGGTTTTCCTTATGATGGTTTCCGTAAAGTGGTTGGTCACATGGGGAATCACCGTTGAAAGCGGAGCCTGGAAGTTCTGCGAGGTATAAGAAGCGAGTGATTTCACATCCCCTTTTTTCAGGCATTCCAGGATGTTGTCGAATATGCTTCTCATGGAAAGCCGCGCCTGCCATTCCGCCTCCAAACGAAGGAGATATTTTTCCGTAACCATCTCCAGGATGGGACCCACGTTCTGCGCCATTCCGCCGTGGATGGGAACCAGCGAACCGGTCAGCCGTTCCTCGATTTCCGGATGCAGTTCCCTTTCCCCCAGGATATGATGCGTTGGCAGGAGACATCCCCTGCTGATTCCATACTCGGGATCCCCCTCTTTTGCAAGCGCGCCCCGGATCACCTTGAACCCTGGCCATAAGCCCCCCGAATCCTGCCAGCCCCCGCCCGAACCTCCCAGCCATTCCCCGAGGATCGCGCGCGATGCTGCAAGCCGGCGCTCCGATTCCAGCAGCCCCCCTTCGAGGGACGCCGTCTGCCCTGTCGCCCGCATTAATACGCTTACGATGGAGGCAAGGAGCGTGGTGGACACGGCAAGACGCGATCCCTTGGGGATGTCATTCACCAGGGTCACCAGCTCGATCCCCATTCCAGGCCCCGCGATCCGCGAAAGGATGTGATCCATTGATTGGTTCGTTCCTTCAAACGAAGGGGGAATGACGCCCGAGGCGATCATCCCCGCTTTCAAAAGCCCTAAATAATCGTTTCCAAAATTGAAGAGGTCCTTCAAATCCGTAATATCCTTTGTGGTTTTCAGATCGATGCTTGTCACCCTTAAGAGCGGTTCCGGGATCACCCGTACGAATGCGCATACGGGAGGCTTCACGCGCGTGTCGCGACCGTACACCCCGAGGTCCACGGATATGTTCAGAACCCGCGCCCCCTCGGGGAAGTCCATCCCCAGGAAAAAAATATCCGACCACCCGCTGTGGGAAAGGTCCAGCCGAACGGGCGTGGCTTCCGATAATATCGGATAAAGAAGGCTTCCCTCTCTTCGCTCCAGGAGTTCCCGGCGAATTCGCACCGGATGATCCTCCGCATGTCCCACCCGGAACATCCACTGGTTGCCACTGCATGCCCTTACGCTCCGCCGCACCTGGTTGGTCAGGGTTTGAAAGGAAAGATGATGATAGCATTCTGCGAGGGCGGACAGGAGGGTAGAATTGGCGCCTTTTTCCTTCATTACTCGGCGAAAGCAGGAGATTGCCAGGTCGAACCGGCGAAAGAGCATGTCTTCATGCCCCTGGATGGGAATCTCGCCCGCGGAGGGGAAAATATCAGATTCCATGAGAAAAAATCGGCAGGCAGCGTAAAGGAAAAGCGTAGCGCGCACCTTGTAATAAAGGTTATCCGTCTGTTTGCGGAAAACCTCCAGTTCCTCGCACGCACCAAACAAATCCCCTGGAGAAATCTCCCTGCAAAGCGCGAAAAAGGAGCGATCCTTTTGTTCCGGCTTGTCGCTGGTTATGGTCTGAATGAGAATGTTCACATCATCCTCCGGATTCATCGATTTTGCAGCGTTTGGCTTCGGCAAGAAGCGCCACCAGTTCCGTCAAAGCCTCGTCATGATCCACTCCTGCCAGGGAAAGCGCCAGTTGCGCCTTCATCAATCCGAATCTGGCGCCGATGTCGTACCGGAAACCCTTCAGTTCAAGGGCGAGGTATTTTTCTCGGCGCGCGAGTTCCTCGAGCGCGGGAGTCAA
>JAFGFK010000038.1 GCA_016931135.1 Candidatus Sumerlaeota bacterium
GAATGAGCGAGAATCGCGCCAGTTTTGAAAGGATTTTTGTCGAAACGTTTCACTTGAGAAGTCCCCTCACTGAAAACTTCTTCAAAATAAATTTCAGATTAATAATGAGTACATTATAGAAGACGCTTTTGTCAAGAATTATTTTTAAAAAAATTAACTATATTCATATCACTGATATATAATGACTTATATATTCATTATCAGTAAAAACCTTATTGAAAAATATAACTGTTTTTACAAATAATATTGAAAAATATAAAAAACTTGGAAGAATCATTCTTTCTTTTTTACATTATTACATAGCCTTACCGCAAACCAGACATTTTGACTGGAACAAAACCATAGAACCCCTTGCGTATTTCTGCAGGGATCCATACATCAGGAGGGAAAAGACCGGGGCGATCCTCAAGCCTCCTATAAGCGTAAACAAGGTTTTTCTCATATCAATTTTTCACTTGTTAAAAGTATTCTGGATATTTTATTTTTATTGAGTCAATCAAATTCTGATCATTTTTTAGTCCCGCAAGATTCTTAATCCATACGGCAGCCCGCTTTTTCATATCCCAGGGCTTTCCATCCGTTCCAAAGGATGTCCCCTTTTCAGAAAGAAGAAAAAGGGGAGCCCCTCACCAAAGCGAAGTTTTCCCTTCACCTTTCTTTCAAAATCACGGTCGATTTGTCTTAACTTACTTTAAGTTTGGCATTGTCGGGGGGGATATGAAATCTTTCATATTGGTTCCCTCGGGAAATTCGAATTTACAGGCATTGATACATTCATCAGGAGATAATATTTTATATGTAATATTGGAATAAATGAAAACATCTACAGGAATCCTTTTGTTGTCAATAATTCGATATTTTCTTTCCTCGAAATTTGCAGGAAGTATCAAATCTCCCGCTTTTGTTGTTTGAGTTATCCTGGTCTCAGCAAAAGAAGTATCATTCTCGGATTTTATCTCCATTATCATATAGTTATCAGAAGGAGATATGATGGCGTTATTGGAAGAAGCGTCATTGTTTATTATGGATAAATTTAATTTTCCATCCGGCATTGTTTTTATAATTGTCGAGTCATCCAGTGAATCTTTTCTGAGCCACGCCAGGATTGGGTGAAATCTTTGGCGCATATATTTAGGTCCATCGAATATTTGCCCTAACTTTTGGGGGGAGCTTTCTTTGGATACAGGCGTTATAACGTTCAATATCTTTGTTTTTGTTCCGTCAAATGCCTCAACGAGGTAAGGTTCCGCTTCGTCAGGTTTGAATTCTTCCGTACGATAACATTTTATACTGTTTCCCAGAATCAGCTTTACCTTCTTTGTCGTTTTTATAAAAGGAAGGTTATGTTCTTGTGAGAAATAACATTTCAGCGTCGTATTTTTAGCAATGCCATCTTTTCCCAATCTTGTAGTAGATTGCGGATCTTCAACGATTACCATATCATCTGGAAGATTTTCAATAATTGGATAATCCACATATTTCTCATAATATAAATCATACGTAATACTCATGGGAACAGACCGAATGCCCTTAACATAAGATGTTACCTTCTGGTTGATATCACTCGCTTTTAGAATATTTTCCTGTGAATAAAGAGTGAGATTGAGAACAAGAAAAACCGATAGAAAAACAACGATTCTTTTTAACATGGTAAAACCCTCCTTATTTTTTCTTATTAATTACCTTCACACATATTAAAATCTCTTCCTTCACCTACTTGAATTAAAGCACAAGCACAAAATCCCTCTTCATAATCATATCCATCAGGAACCGTCCATCCACAAACCATTGTTTCCCAAAATTTGAAAGGTTCACAACACTCAGAGGGAAGACACCAATTATCACACCTGCATTCGCATCCAAAACATCCGCCCTCATCAAAGTCTTCACATTGATATTGCCATCCGGGCTTATCGCGGCAGTTTGTACAACTCCAAGTTACTACTGTATCCCACTGACAATCGGAACAGGGATCTTTGGGATCAGGCGTAGAAGTGGGCGTTGGAGTGGGATCGGGCGTTGGATCAGGTGGCGTTTCGGTTGGCGTGGGAGTGGGCGTTTCCTTCGGATCCTCACCCGTGACCTTACTACTTATGGTGAAAAAGATCAATGAGGCGATCATCAAGCCTCCTATAAGCGTAAACAAGGTTTTTCTCATATCAATTCCTCACTTGTTAAAAGTATTCTGGATATTTTATCTTCATCGAGTCAATCAAATTCTGATCATTTTTGAGTCCCGCAAGATGCTTGATCCATACGGCAGCCCGCTTTTTCATATCCCAGGGCTTTCCATCCGTTCCAAAGGATGTTCCCTTTTCAGAAAAGTCTTTCTCAAAAGTTTTTTCCAGTATAGCAATCGCATCCTCGTATTCCCCGGTTGCATTCAAAGCGAGTCCTATAAACTGGATTGCCATGCTGTTTTCACGCGTTTGATCCGGATATTTTTCAAGAAAAGAGAGCCCCAGTTCAATGGACTTGTTGTAATCCCCCTGGTAATAATAAGTTTCAAGGTACATCAGTTCTGCTGTGGAGCAGGATTGCGGGGCTGTTTCCGGGGTGACATAATCGAAAACCTTCATACAGGCGTTGCGACAATCCTCAAGCGTTCCGCCGCCGCCCGCAGCGCCGCGCGCAACCTCCATGACAATTCCAGCCTGCTGAGCCTGGGCAACTGCCTTTCTTAAAGGATCATCCGTTCTTTTCTTCAATTCCTCGAACGCCTGGTACGCCCCGAGTTTGTCTTTTTCACCGGTGAGAAGAAAGGCGTATCGCATGAGCGCTTCATCTCTATGCGCTCTTATTGACGCTATCCCGCCCTCTGCAAGCGCCTTGAAACTTTCCTTTGCCGCTACCTTGTCCTTTTTTCGCATTTCGAGGTAACTATTCTTCAACATGCACCATCCACGGATCACATCATCTTGGGACGCTGTATCGAGAAGATTCAGAATATACGCTTGAGCCGCTGCATCCCCCTCATTCTCAAGACAATTCGTAAAAGCCGTAACTTCCTGACGTTCCGGATTGAACAAACTGTCAGAAGCAGCTATGCTTTTTTCAACAACAATCTTTGAGGTATCAGGAAGACTGTTGGTAAGCGCTGCGCTGTTCATGGATTCCTCGATCGGCGTCATGTTGGAAGTGGTAACGACCTCCCCTTCTTCGATCTCCGTTCTCATTTTTTCAAGCATCCATTTTGGCGTGAGGATATCCGGATAACTACCAACGATCACCTTGAAAAAAACTCCATCGCGTATGATAAGGATGGGGGAATACCCTTTCTGCAGGAGCGCCTCCTGTCTGGTGAGGGCTTCCTGTTTGGTCGGGGTCTTAAAGACCTGCACGCCATA